>DYIH01000293.1 GCA_020723785.1 Thermaerobacter marianensis | reverse complement strand
CGCTCAAGATGATACCCGTCTTCAAAAAGCGCGGGCGGAATGACTCCTTCCGCTACCCCCAAGGGTTCAAGCTTGAAGGCAACCGGATCTATCTGCCAAAGATCGGCTGGGTGTGGTTCTTCAAGAGCCGGGAAATCGAAGGCACCCCGAAAAACGTGACCGTGACCCGATCCGCCGACGGATGGTTTGTCTCGATCCAGACGGAGCGGCAGGTGTCCGCACCCGCGCCTCCGTCCACCACATGCGAGGCGCTGGACCTGGGTGTCGAAGTATTCGCCGCCACGGCGCGGGGCGAGTTGTACGAGCCGCTCAATTCACTGCGGAGTCGCCTGCGACAACTGGCCCGACTGCAACGAAAACTCGCGCGACAGAAGAAGTTCTCCGCCAATTGGCGAAAGACCGCACGGCGGATCGGACGGCTGCACCGGAGGATCGCCGATGCGCGTACGGACTATCTGCACAAGCTCTCCACGTTCATGAGCAATAACCACGCCGTGATCATCGTGGAGGACCTGCGGATAGCGAACATGACCCGCTCGGCGAAAGGCACCGTGGATGAACCGGGCCGGAACGTCGCTCAGAAGAGCGGACTGAACCGGGCCATCCTGGACCAGGGCTGGGGCCTCTTTGTTCGGATGCTGGAGTACAAACAGGACTGGCGCGGCGGGCTGCTGCTTAAGGTGCCGCCCATGAACTCCAGCATTGAATGCGGTAAGTGCGGGCACATCGCCCCGGCCAACCGTCCGGTGCGCGAACTGTTCCGATGCGCACGCTGCGGGCACGAGAAACACGCCGACATACACGCGGCCAGGAACCTTCTTCGGAGAGGCCTGATGTTGCTCGGCCTCTCCGAAGAAGACATCGAACGGATCATGAACGATCTGCCGGAGGGCATCCGGTATAAGCCTGTGGAGGGTAAGAGCAAAGGCTCCCCTGTGAAGCAGGAACCAGCGGGAACCCGTGAGGTGCTACCGCTCCCGGCTTAAACACCGGGAATCCCACCCCCTTTAGGGGGTTGGTGAGGATGTCAACGTCAGAAGGGGCCGGTGGGCGTTTGGATGGCGCCGCGGCCCGGCGTCGGGGCGTTGGAGGGGGTGGCCGGTGGTGGCCGGTGAGATGGGCGGCGTGCTGGCGGTGATCCCGGCCCGCGGCGGTTCCAAGGGGCTGCCGGGCAAGAACCTGCGGATGCTGGCCGGCCGCCCGCTGATCGCCTGGACGATCGGCGACGCGTTGGCCAGCGGTTGCCTGGACCGGGTGGTGGTGTCCACCGACGCCCCGGACATCGCTGCCGAGGCGCGCCGCCGGGGGGCGGAGGTGCCCTTCCTGCGGCCGGCGGAACTGGCCGGCGATGCGACGCCGACCCTGCCGGTGCTGCGGCACGCGGTGGCCGAGCTCGAGGCCCGGGAGGGCTACCGGCCCGGTCTGGTGGTGGCGCTGCAGCCCACCTCGCCCCTGCGCGGGCCGGAGTCGATCCGTGAAGCGGTGGCGAAGATGGCCGATCCGCGGGTGGACAGCGTCGTCAGCGTCTGCCCTGCCGAGCACAGCCCGTATCTGCTGCGGCGGCTGGAGGGCGACCGGGCGGTGCCGTTCCTGGACGTCGACCCGCTGCGCGGCGGCCTCCGCCGCCAGGACCTGCCCCCGGTATACCGCCTCAACGGCGCCGTCTACGCCTTCCGGCGCGACAACCTGTTGGGGGACGAACCATACGGCGCCGAGGTGCGGGCGGTGGTCATGGAAAATTGGCGCTCCGTGGACATCGACCGGGAAGAGGACCTGGTCGTCGCGGAGGCCTTCCTGCGGCACTTCGGCGCGGTGGCGGGGGGGCGTTGACGGTGGCCCTGCGGATCGGGGAGCGGCGAGTCGGCGGGGGGGCGCCCG
>DYIH01000292.1 GCA_020723785.1 Thermaerobacter marianensis | reverse complement strand
CAACGAGAGCGGAGCGCAGAGCAAGTTGGTCGAACTCGCCGGGGGGTTGGACAAGGCGCGTTTCGACGTCGCCGTCCTGACCTTTTACGAAGGCGGCTCCTTTCAGGAGGAAATGAGGCGGGTCCCGGGCGTCCGCCTCATAGGCCTGAACAAGCGCGGCCGCTGGGACGTGGCCGGCTTCCTGTGGCGTCTGTTCCGGGAGGTCCGGCGACTGCGCCCGCACGTGCTCCACGGCTACCTGGGCGGCTCCAACATACTTTCGGTGGTGCTGAAGCCGTTCTTCCCAGGCATGCGGGTCGTCTGGGGGATCCGCGCCGCGCATATGGACTGGAGCCGCTACGACTGGCTGGCGCGGGTGACGTTCGGCCTGGAGCGCCGGTTGTCACGCTTTGCGGACCTGATCATCGTCAACTCGGAAGCGGGGCGGGAGTGGCACCGGCGGCTCGGATTCCCCGGCGACAGGATGACCGTCATCCCCAACGGCATCGACGTGGACCGCTTCCACCCGGACGGTGTAGCCCGGCGGAGGGTGCGCGCCGAGTGGGGAGTGGCCGATGGGGAGCAGGTCATCGGCCTGGTCGGGCGGCTGGACCCGATGAAGGATCATCCGACCTTTCTCGAGGCTGCGGCGATCCTGGTGCGAGAGCGGACGGACGCGCGTTTCGTGTGCGTCGGCGACGGGCCGGCGCCGTACCGGCAGGCGCTGCGGACGTTGGCCGGGCGGCTGGGACTGGCGGACCGGGTGATCTGGGCGGGCGCCCGGGCGGACATGCCGGCGGTGTACAACGCGCTGGACGTCCTGTGCTCATCCTCCTACGGGGAGGGCTTCCCCAACGCGATCGGCGAGGCCATGGCCTGCGGCGTGCCCTGCGTGGTGACGGACGTGGGGGATTCGGCCTGGATCGTGGGAGACGCGGGCATCGTCGTGCCTCCGAAGGATCCCCGGGCGCTGGCCGGCGGGTTGCGCGCCCTGTTGGCCCGCCCGGCGGAGCAGCGCAAGGCGTTGGCGGCACAGGCCCGGGAACGCATCGTGCGTCAGTTCGGCCGTGCTATGCTGGTGGAGAGGACGACAAAGGCGCTGAACGCGCTTTTGGGGGAATGAAGCGAGTGCCTTCGGACTGGGCGGGCTGGCTGCTGATCGTGGTAAGTTTCGGCGCGGTGCTGCTGAACCGGTCGATCCGGAGCGACCGGCGGCTGTTGTGGGCGGTCTGGGTCACGCTGGCGGCCCGCCAGGCCGCGGCCCTGCTCAACGCCTACGGCCATCCCGTGCCCGGCGCTGACGGCGATGCCCTGGACTTCCACCGGACGGCGGTGGAGAAGGCGGCCCAGGGGCGCCTCCACTTCGCGGTGGGGAGCTATTTCTATGAAAACCTCCTGGCCGTTGTCTATCGGCTTTGGGGTCCGTCCCACCTGCTCGGGCAGGAATTGAGCATCTTGGCCTACGCGGCCTCCTGCATCATCCTGGTGGAGCTGTCGGCCCTGCTGGGCGTGACGGCCGGCCGGGCCGGGTTGGTTCTCCTGTTCGGCCTGTTGCCGGCGGCGGTCTTCGTGGGGTCCACGACCCTGCGGGAGCCGTTCGAGGTCCTGTTCTTCATGCTCGCCGTGTATTGGGCGATGAAGCCCGTGCGGGGGGGCTTCCTCCTCTCGGTGCTGTCCGCCCTGGGGATGGGGATCTGGCAGCACGGGCTGTTGGTCTACGCCCTGTTTCTCATCGCCGCCCTGGGCTGGTGGCGTCTCCGCCGCTTCGGCGGGCCGCGGCTCTCGCGGCGGCGAGTCCTGGCCTTTTTGGCGGGGGTGACGGTGATGCTGGGTCTGGCTGCGGTTGCCCCGCGGTCCCTGGTGGGCGGTTCGGACACCCTGATGGCCCTGCGGGACGGCGAC
>DYIH01000291.1 GCA_020723785.1 Thermaerobacter marianensis | reverse complement strand
GGCCGAAACGCTCGGCGCCACCGTGACGTGGGACCCCGCCAGCCGGACCGTGACCATCTCCACCCCCTCCGGCAACACGGTCGAGCTGACCATCGGCAGCGCACGGGCCAAGGTGAACGGTCGGCCGGCGACGCTGGACGTGACTCCCGCCGTCTTCAATGGGCGCCTCCTGCTGCCGGCCCGGTTCGTGGTCGAGTCCCTCGGCTATCAGGTCGGCTGGGACCCCACCTACCAGATGGTGACCGTGACCCCGCCGGCGGCCGGCACCAACACCGGCACGTCCGGCGCGGCGGCGGACACGGGCGGCGGCGCGGAGGCCCAGACGGCGACGCCGTAGCCTTCGTTGCGAAGCGGGCAGACCGGCTGCGAGCAGCCCGGCTGTCATGATCGGAGCGGGGACGGGTCAAGACCTGTCCCCGCCGGCTTGATGCGCCCCCTGGCTTGTCCCGTCAGGATGTTGCAATATGGACGGGAAGGGGGAAGCGCGTTGGCCAGCCAAGCCACGCTCGCCGTGGCCATCTTCGTTCTCACCGTCGCCCTGGTGCTCCGGCCGCCGCGGGGATTCACGCCGGCACGGGCCGCCGGCCTGGGCGCCGCCCTGTCCCTGCTGGCGGGCACCGTATCCTGGCGGGACACCCTGGCCGTCGCCGCCCTCACCTGGGATGCCACCCTGACCCTCGTGGCCATCTTCCTCATCTCGCGGCTGTTGGACGAGGCCGGCTTCTTCCAGTGGGCGGCACTGGTGGCGGCCCGCCGGGCCGGCGGTGCCGGCGGTGGGGCCGGCGGTGGTGGGGCCGGCGGTGCCGGCGGTGGGGCCGGCGGTGAGGAGAACGGGGGCGGGCGGCGGCTCCTCGCCGGCATCGTGCTCCTGGGAGCGGCCGTCTCGGCCCTCTTCACCAACGACGCCACCGTGCTGATCCTGACGCCCATCATTTACGAACTCCTGGGCGCCCTCGGCCTGGAACGGCGCCGCCGGCTCCCCTACCTGATGGCCCTGGGCTTCGTCGCCGACGCCATGAGCCTGCCCTTTCCCATGAGCAACCTGACGAACATCATCATCGCCGACCATTTCCACCTGGGCTTCGGCCGGTTCGCGCTGCTCATGCTGCCGCCCAGCCTGGCCACGCTGGCGGCCAGCCTGGTGGTCCTCCCGGCCGTTTGCCGGAGCGGCCCCGGCGGCCTGGATGGCCCGTCGCGGGCCGGCGCCCTGCCGCCGCCGGCGTCCGCCATCCGCGACCCCTTGCTGTTCCGGGCCGGCGCGGCCGTCCTGGTGTTGATGCTGGCGGCCCTGATGGGCGGCTCGCTCCTGCGGGTGCCCGTCGCCGCCGTCGCCCTGGCCGCGGCGGCGGTATTGCTGGCCGTGTACCACGCGCGGCGGCTGGGCTCGACGGCGGCCATGGTGCGGCGGGCCCCCTGGCCGGTGATCGCCTTTGCCATGGCCATGTACGTCGTCGTTTTCGGCCTACACAATGCAGGTTTCACCGCCCGGCTGGCGGCCTTTCTGGCGGACGCGTCCGGCCGGGGTACGACCGGCGCGGTGCTGGGCGCCGGCTCGGCGTCCGCGCTCCTCTCCGCCGCGGCGAACAACCTGCCGGCCGCCATGCTGACCAGCCTGGCCCTCGACCGGTTGCCGCCCGGCCCGCTGCGGGAGGGGATGGTGCTGGCCTCCGTCGTCGGGGTCGACATCGGCCCCAAGCTCACGCCCATCGGCTCCCTGGCCACCCTGATCTGGCTCGACGGCTTGCGGGTGATGGATCTCCCCGTATCCGGGCGCGAATACCTGCGTTTCAGCCTGCGGGCCACCCCGCCCGTCCTGGCGGCGGCCCTGGCCGGCCTGGTCGCCGGCCTCCTCCTGGCGGGTGGCTAGGCCATGCGCACGCCGCCCTTGAGCC
>DYIH01000290.1 GCA_020723785.1 Thermaerobacter marianensis | reverse complement strand
AAAATTATAACAGGTCTTACGTCGTAGGTGTCAAGAGCAAATTAATGGGGCGGCGGGGGAGGTGGCGGCGGTGAAGGCGGTTGATAGGCCGGAGGCTTAATCATGCGATTGTTCCCGAGATGAGAGCCGCTCCACCTGGTTGAGCGCCTCGATGTCCGCCAGGTCCTGTTTGCGCCCGGCGACATCCTTGAGCGCCTTCAGGTGCCGGATGCTGGCCACGGCAACAGGCGTTGTCCCAAGCGGCTTGATGACGTGGTCGGCCCATATCTCCTCAAAGGGGACTGCCGGAGCGAGCAGGACGTCGATTGCCGCGAAGGGCGCGTCTGGATGCCAGAAGCTGAAAACGACCATGCCCTTCTCCTTCATCCACCGTTGCCTTGCAGAGGGGTCGGCCAAGCCCATTGGATCGGCCGGGACCCGTGGCCGATACCCGAGGTCGGCCATCAGTCCGAGGAAACGTTCCGTGTTGTCCGGGTCCAAGGCCAGCACGAGATCCAGGTCGGCCGTCAACCGCGGCACTCCGTGCAGGTTGACGGCCACCCCTCCAACGAGGACGTATCGTATCCGCCGCCCGGCCAGTTCGTCGAGGAGTCGTCGCCACGTGTTCATGCCCTGTTTCCCCCTCCCGTGATAAAATTGTTGTACAGGGACGAAAGAGAGTGACGGCAAAATGCCGGACAAAACATCAGGCGGCTATTCCTATCATGTCTCGGATGCAGCGATCCTGCGGTGGATGGCCGTGCCCGACGAGCTGAAGCTGCAATGGCTGTGGGAGATGAACGAACTCCTGGCCTCCGCGCCGCCGGAAACCCGCAAGCTGCACGAGATGTTCCGCCGCGGTGAGATTTGACGCTGCGGCAACCCGTGCCGCGGTGAGGCCCGCCCCCGTGCCGCCCGCGGCGCCTACGCCTCCACGAACTCCCGGTGCAGGGCCCGCACGACCCGCTCCACGGCCGGGGCGTCGATGACGCAGGAGATGCTGATGTCCGACGTGCTGATCATGTGGATGTTGACGCCCTCGCCGGCGATGGCGCCGAACATCCGGGCGGCCACACCGGGGTGGCTGATCATGCCGGCGCCGACGATGGAGACCTTGCCCACGCCGTTCTCGGCCATGACTTTCTCGGCGTTCAACCGGCGGCACAGCGCCTCGGCCGCTTCCACGGCGCCGTTCAGATCCTCCTTGCCGACGGTGAAGGAGATGTCGTTGATCCCCGTCCGGCTGCCGCTCTGGATGATCATGTCCACGTTGACCTCCCGCCCGGCCAGGGTGGAGAAGAGGCGGGCGGCGACGCCGGGTTGGTCGGGCACCCCCATCAGGGTGACCTTGGCCACGTTGGTGGTGTGGGCGATACCGGTGACGACGCGACCCTTTTCCATGTCGGCGACCTCCTTGACTACGGTTCCGGGAACATCATTGAAACTGGAACGGACGTGCAGCGGCACGCCGTACTTCTTGCCGATCTCCACGCAGCGCAGGTGGAGCACACGCGCTCCGAGGGAGGCCAGTTCCAGCATCTCGTCATAGCTGACCTCGTCCCGCTTGACCGCGTTGGGGACGACCCGCGGGTCGGCGCTGTAGACGCCGTCGACGTCGGTGTAGATCTCGCAGGCCTCGGCCCGCAACGCCGCCGCCAGGGCGACGGCGGTGGTGTCGGAGCCTCCCCGCCCCAGCGTGGTGATGTCTTCCTCCTCGTTGACCCCCTGGAAGCCGGCGACGATGACGATGTTGCCCTTTTCCAGTTCGTCGAGGATGCGGCGGTTGTCGATGTCGACGATCTTGGCCTTGGTGTGGGCCTCGTCGGTGCGGATGCCCACCTGGGCGCCGGTCAGGGAGATGGCGGCGCGGCCCTGGGCCTGGATGGCCATGGCCAGCAGCGCGATGGAGATCTGCTCGCCGGTGGAGAGGAGCATGTCC
>DYIH01000289.1 GCA_020723785.1 Thermaerobacter marianensis | reverse complement strand
GGCGCCGTCCGGGCGGCGTCTGCTGCTGGCGCTGGCCGTCCTCGTCCTGCTGGCCGCCGGCTGCTGGGACCGCGTGGACATCGAGCGGCGGGCCATAGTCACCGCGGTGGGGGTGGACGCCGTCGACGGCCCGGCCGGCCGGCCCGACGACACGGAGCCGGAGCCGGGCGAGACGGTGCGGCGGGTCAGGTACGACGTCGGCATCGAATGGCCCTTCGCCCCGGCCGTGACGATGGCCGCCGGCGGTGCGGAGGGGGGCGGGGCCGGCAAGTCGCCGCCGGTGGTGGTCCTGCGCACCACGGCCACGACGCTGGCCGAGGCCAACAGGCAGTTCAACACCAAGATATATCGCATCCCCTACTACGGGTTCACGCAGGCGCTGCTGATCGGGGAGGAGACCGCCCGCCAGGGGATCGACCCGATCCTGGACTTCTTCATGCGCAGCTTCGAGGCCAACTGGCGGATGTACGTCTACATCTCCAAGGGCCCGGCTGTGCCGCTCCTGCCGACCCGCAAGGCGCTCGGCGACCTGACGGGGATCTATCTGGCCCGCATCGCCAAGGGGGGCGTCCGCAGGAACGACCGCACCGCCCCGGTGACGCTGATCGACGTCAAGAAGGCCCTGGTCACGCCGGGCGCCGTCCTCATACCGCGCATCGTCTCCGCCGGCAGCCTGCTCAAGGTGGCCGGTTCGGGGGTGGTGAAGGAGGGGCGGCTGGTGGCCTGGCTGGGGGAGACGGAGAGCCGGGCCGCCTGGATGATCAACGGCGACACGCGCGGCGGCGCCCTGGTCTTCACCGCCCCCTGGGACCCCGGCCAGCCGGTGACGCTGGACATCATCCGCGTCAGCAGCAGGAAGGGCGTGCGCATGGAAGGAGGCAGGCCGGTGTTCGAGGTGCGCATCAAGGTCGTCGGCGGGCTGGGCGAGAAACAGGGCTCCGTCGATGTCTATCATTCGGAGCATATAAAGAAGCTGGAATCGGCGCTGGCGAGGACCGTCCAGGCCCAGGCCCTGGCCGTCCTGGCCAAGACCCGCGCCCTGGGGGCCGACGCCTTCGAGTTCCACCGGCTGGTGGAGCGCAGGTACCCCGCCGAGTGGCGGCGGTTGAAGGAGGACTGGCCCGCCGCCTATGCGCGCACCGGCGCCCGCGTCAGCGTGCAGGCGCGCATCACGAACATCGGCAACGTCCATTAAAGACCCCCTCATGGCGGGGGTGACCTCATGCCCCGCGCGGCGGCGACCGCCATCAGCAGCGCCGGCAGGCCGAGCCCCATCGCCAGGCCGATGTAGGGATAGACGCCCGCCAGGAACTCCTCCGTCCTGGGCAGGGGGTAGGCCATGGAAGCGGTGACCGTGACCAGGAGCACCCCCGACGGGACCAGGACCGGCCGGTACCGCCGCACCCCCAGGGCCTGGGCCGCCTCCACCGCCGCGGCGTAGAGGAAAAGGGGCTCCTTCAGGAGGATGACCATCAGCTTGATCAGGGTGCCGACGAGGTCCATCCGCTCCAGGACATCCGGCAGGCTGAGGACCTTGAGCTCGGCCAGGATCGGGATGATCAGCCCGCCCGGCCCCTCGCCGAGCATCTCCGGGCCGAAGACCGCGATGGGACCCGTGATGTGCCCGACCGTCACCAGATAAGTGAACAGGATCATGAGCGCACTGGTCCGGAAGGCGACGCCCCCCTTGGTCCGCCCCTGCAGGGTGGCCAGCACGCTCAATTCCCCCATGAAACCGAGGGTTTGGAGAGCTCCCAGCGCCGCCGGGCGCAGGCCGTGCTCGAAGAGAGGGAGAAGCAGGGCGTAGTCGCTGAGCCGGTAAGCCGCCAGGGAGAGGATGATCCCCAGCAAGGTGATCAGCAGGAGGGCCGGCACGATGACGCGTGCCATGGCCTGCAGGCCGGCGGCGGCCGCGTACG
>DYIH01000288.1 GCA_020723785.1 Thermaerobacter marianensis | reverse complement strand
ACCCTTGGTCGACCGGTAACGTGTTAAAAAATTACCTCAACCAGCAGAGCCTGTACACAAGTCCAATTCTGGCAGGGATGAAAGATACAAAATATCATCTCTCTTTAGGCTATCTGTGCGACAGGCTCCAACCCTTTTTTTACTATACCAGCCGCGCCACGAAGGGCGCCACCAGCAGGGCGACGATATTCAGTATCTTGAGCATCGGGTTGATGGCCGGGCCGGCCGTGTCCTTGAACGGGTCGCCCACCGTGTCGCCGGTCACCGCCGCCGCGTGGGCCGGGCTGCCCTTGCCCCCGAAGGCGCCCTCCTCGATGAACTTCTTGGCGTTGTCCCAGGCGCCGCCGCCGCTGGTCATCTGGATGGCCAGGAAGAGGCCGGTTACGATGGAGCCCACCAGCACACCTCCCAGGGCGACCGGCCCCAGGGCCAGCCCCACGACGATGGGTGCGGCGACGGGGAGGAGGCCGGGCAGGATCATCTCCCGCAGGGAGGCCCGGGTGACGATGTCCACCGTCCGGGCATAGTCGGGGCGGGCATATCCCTCCATGAGGCCCGGGATCTCCCGGAACTGGCGCCGCACCTCGGCCACCACCTCGCCGGCCGCGCGTCCGACCGCCTCCATGCTGAAGGCGGCGAACAAAAACGGCAGAATGCCGCCGATCAGCAGGCCGGCCAGTACCAGCGGGTCGGTCAGGCTGAACGCGACGGGCTCGCCGCCCCGCGCCCGGACCACTTCCTCCACGTAGGATGTGAACAGGACGACGGCGGCCAGCCCGGCGGAGCCGATGGCGTAGCCCTTGGTCACCGCCTTGGTCGTGTTGCCGACGGCATCCAGGGGGTCGGTGACGCGCCGCACCCGGTCGTCCATGCCGCTCATCTCGGCCAGGCCGCCGGCGTTGTCGGTGATCGGGCCGTAGGTGTCGAGGGTGACGATGATCCCGGCCAGGGAGAGCATGGCCACGGCGGCTATGCTCACGCCGTACAGCCCGCCCAGTTGATAGGCGGCGAGGATCCCCACGACGACGGCGAACACCGGCAGGGCGGTGCTCCTCATGCCGACGGCCAGGCCGGTGATGACGTTGGTGCCGTGGCCGGCCGCCGAGGCGGCGGCGATGGAGCGCACGGGGGGGAACTGCTTGGACGTGTAGTAATCGGTGAGGGCGAAGATGGCGCCCGTCACGCCCAGGCCGACCAGGGAGGCGAAGAAGTACCGGAGGTCCACCCCCAGCCACCGGGTGACGAGGTGGAACAGCACGGCGGAGACGGCGCCGCTCAGGACGAGCGTCTGGTACAGGGCACGGATGATCTCCTCGGCCCTCCCCGGCCGGGGCGTTGCGGCGATGCCCAGGATGGAGGCGACGATGGCCGTGGCGCCCAGGAGCAGCGGGTAGAGGAGCAGGGCCGGCCGGTCGGGGAAGAGGAGGGAGGCCAGGAGCATGGCGGCCACCGAGGTTACGGCGTAGGTTTCGAAGAGGTCGGCCGCCATGCCGGCGCAGTCGCCCACGTTGTCGCCGACGTTGTCCGCGATAACCGCCGGGTTGCGCGGGTCGTCCTCGGGGATGCCGGCCTCCACCTTGCCCACCAGGTCGGCGCCGACGTCGGCCGCCTTGGTGAAGATCCCGCCGCCCAAGCGGGCGAAGACGCTGATCAGGCTGGCGCCGAACCCGAAGGGCGGCGGGGTTTCCCGACAGGGCCGAGAGCAGGCCGACACCCAGGAGCCCCAAACCGACGACGAAGAGCCCCGTGACGGCGCCGCCGCGCAGGGCGGTCTGCAGGGCCGGCCCCATGCCCTTCTCGGCGGCCTCGGCCGTCCGCATGTTGGCCCGCACGGCCACCGTCATGCCCACGTAGCCGGCCGCGCCCGACAGGACGGCGCCGACGACGAAAAACACGGCGGTGACCAGCCCCAGGGCGGC
>DYIH01000287.1 GCA_020723785.1 Thermaerobacter marianensis | reverse complement strand
AGGGACTCCTCGATCTCCCGTCGGCGCTGGGCCAGCCTCGCTTCGCGGCGCGCCAACTCCTCAAGTTTCACCCGCACGCCGTCGGTCACTCCCGCCCGCCCTTCCGCCAGCACGGTGAGGATATTCTCCCGCCCGCGCTCCACCTGGGCCAAGCCCCTCTCGATCTGCGCCAACTCCGCCCGCAGGGCGTCCGTCCCCGGCCCCTCGGCCGCCACCGCCCGCACCAAGGCGTCCGGATCCTCCAACCAGGCGCTGACCGTGTTCCAGACCGCCTCTTCCAGCCGCTCGGCCGGGACGAACTTCCAGGGCCTGCACCCGATGTGTTTCACGCCCTGGATGTTCCGGAAACAGGTGTATCCCCGCACGTCGCGGTCGAAAAGCTTCTGTCTCCGACCGTTCATGGGCACTCCGCAGTCGCCGCACTCCAGCAGACCGGAGAGCAGGTACTGCGCCCTGGCTTGTCCGGCCCAGAGCCGCCGGGCGAGAGCCAGCCGTTCCTGCGCCTGATCCCAGACCGCCCGGTCGATGATCGCCGGCACGGGGATCGGGATCCATTCCTCCCGGCTCCGGGGCTTCGGCCGCCATGGCTCCCCTCGTTGGACGGCCACCCTCACCCCGCGGCAATCACGCTTGCCATAGTACCAGGTCCCTGCATACGCGTGCTGGCGCAGCATCTGACGGATGACGCTCTTGGACCACGACCCACCACCCGAACGGGTCGGGACACCCCTCTCGTTGAGCAGTCTGGCGATGCCGTTCATGCCTAGGTCCTCCGTCGTGAAGCGATGGAACACCTCCCGCACGATCCCGGCCTGTGCCTCGTCGATCACCACCTGGCCGGTTTCCGGGTCCCGCTTGTATCCATACGTGTTGAACACGTCGGGGATCAAGCCTTTGCAGGCCTTCTGGCGCTTGCCGCGCATGGTCCGGTCACGGATCTTCTCCTTCTCGTACTCCGCGATGGCTCCCTGCAGGCTATAGAACAGCCGGCCCTCCGGGGTATCCTGGTAATCGGAGTCGAGGAACTCAACCCTCACCGCGACCCGTTTGAATTCCTCGGCCAGGATGAGCTGGTGGGCCAGCTTGCGCGAGAGACGGTCCACGTGGCGCACGAACACGGCGTCCACCCGGCCGTCCCGCACGGCCTCGCGCAGGGCGCTCAAGCCGGGGCGCTCCAGGATCTCGCCGCTCACCCCCTCATCGGCGAAAACGACAACCCCCGACGCCCCCGCCTCCCGCGCCCGAGCCTCGCAGGCGGCCCGCTGCTCGGACAGGCTGAAGCCATGACGCGCCTGATCCTCCGTGCTAACTCGTACGTAGATCGCCGCTCGCAAGCCCCGCCGCCTCCACCGTTCCGATCTTCCGCCGGTCCTCCAGCCGCCGCAGAACCTCCCTGGCCAGAAGCCGGCGCGCTTCTTCCAGGCATCTCCCATCCCCGTCCGCGGCGGGGATAACCTCCACCTCTATCCGGTCCCGGGATTCTTCCCCTAATTTCTTTCGTCGCACGGCCGGCACCTCCTTCTAACCATAGGTATGGCGAAAACCACACCGCGGACCCTGATCCGACAGCGATCCGCCCGCCCCCCTTACAACCCGAGCCATTTCCGGCTCTGGGAGAGGAAGGCCAGCGGAGCGGCCCGCCGGGTGCGGAGGCAAGGGGGCGCACCGGCGCCAGGACGGGCCGGGAGGGATAAATGGCGGGGACCCACTGATGGCGAAGCCGGCGGCGGGGCGGCGGCCGTTTATGCTCACGGCCCGGCCGGCCCTTGCCGGAGGGATCCCGGCGGGGGCAGGATGCGGGAGGAGCCGGAAACGGCCCCGGTTTTTCAGGTGAAATGCCGGCCGCCGGCCTCACGCCGGGCCACGGCGCCGGCGTCGGCGAAGGCGGTCCTGCGCCAGCGGCTGGACGCCCGGCCAGGCAGCACAGGCGGTTTG
>DYIH01000286.1:1218-1935 GCA_020723785.1 Thermaerobacter marianensis | reverse complement strand
GGGCCCGACGATCTTGTCCACCGGCGGCACCGTCTCCGTCCCGTAGGCCAGGGCGGCGACGGCCTGGGCGCCGCCCACGCGGAAGACCCGGTCCACCCCGGCGATCTCCGCCGCCGCCAGCACCGCCGGGTCCACACGGCCATCGGGGCCGGGGGGTGTGACCATGACGATCTCGCGCACCCCGGCCAACCGCGCCGGCACGGCGCCCATCAGCACCGACGAGGGGTAGGAGGCCCGGCCCCCGGGCACGTAGATGCCCACCCGACCCAGGGGACGCACCGCCTGGCCCAGAATGTTGCCGCTCGCCTCCTCGAACCTGTATCCCTTCGGTATCTGGCGCCGGTGATAGGCCGCGATGCGCTCCCGCGCGGTCTCCAGGGCGGCGAGGAACGTCGCGTCCAGCCCACCGCGGGCGACCTCGCGTTCAGCCCGCGACACCTCCAGGTTTTCCGGCGACAGCCGCACCTTGTCGAACCGTTCGGTCAGGTCGATGAGGGCCAGGTCGCCCCGCTCCCGCACCTCGGCGAGAATGCCGGCCACGGCCTCCTCCACCCCGGCCGGCGCGAATACCCCCCGTCGCCGGCGCTCCGTCAACCAGCTTCCGAAAGCTTCTCCCGTGAAACGCCGTACCTCCGCCATCCCGCGACACACTCCTTGTCGCCTCGTCCTGCCGTGTCCCCTTTACCTTGCCGGGGGTGACCCATCGGGAGGATTCCA
>DYIH01000286.1:0-1118 GCA_020723785.1 Thermaerobacter marianensis | reverse complement strand
ATCGATCGGTATCGCTTATTCCTTGTCGATTCGTCCTGCCGTGTCCCCTTTACCTTGCCGGGGGTGACCCATCGGGAGGATTCCACCCTGCCTCCAGCCGCCATATCGATCGGTATCGCTTATTCCTTGTCGATTCGTCCTGCCGTGTCCCCTTTACCTACCATAAGGTGTGCCCGCAATCCCTGCAGCAGCCGTTCGATGGCCTCGGCCTTGAACCGGAAGGCCACCGGGTTGGCCAGGAGGCGCGCCGTCACCGGGGCGATTTCGGCCAACTCGTACAAACCGTTCAGCTGGAGCGTCCGCCCCGTCTGGACCAGGTCGACGATCACGTCGGCGAGGCCCACTTGGGGCGCCAGTTCCAGGGCACCGCCCAGGGTGATGACGACCGGCTCCAGGCCCAACCCGGCGAAGTAGCGCCGCGTCGCCACCGGGTGCTTGGTCGCCACCCGCAACCTGTTCCCCTTTCGGGCCAGGAATTCCTCCCACCCGACCCCTGCAGGCAGGACACCGGCCACCGACAGCCGGCAGACCCCGATCTGGAGGTCCAGCAGCTCGATGCAGCCCTCCGGGTTCTCCAGCAGGATATCCTTGCCGGTGACACCGAGGTCGGCGGCGCCTTCCCGCACGTACGTGATCACATCGGAGGGGCGGGTCAAGAGGTAGCGCACCACGCCGCCGGCATCCACACACAACCGGCCCTCTTCCTCCATGCCGGCCACCGGCAGGCCCGCCCGCTCCAACAGGCCGGAGATCTCCGGCAGGAGCCGCCCCTTGGGCAGGGCCAGGGTCAGCGCCGCAGCCGCAGGGTCCGCCGTCACGGCCTCATCCCCACGTCTCCGGCTGGCAACAGCCGTTCGCCGCCCGCCGGGCTGACCAAAATCACTTTGGGGATACCCCGCCGCGCCGCTTCACCCAGTGCCTGTTCCGGCAAACGCGCGTCAACGTCGATCTCCACCACGTTCCCCTCCCGGCGCAGGGCGCGCGCCCGCGTCCAGGCGGCTCCCATCGCACCCGGCTCCGCCGCCACCAGGACACCGGCCGGACGCATCCCCTCGTCCGCCAGCAGGCCGCGTGCCTCCAGGGCACGCAGCACCGCGCCGGCCTCGAAGGCGAAGCCG
>DYIH01000285.1:1815-1938 GCA_020723785.1 Thermaerobacter marianensis | reverse complement strand
GCCGACATGAGGGAGGCGGCCCGCGCGGGGGCGGATCTGCTGGTCACCGACGCGGAGGCCGGCCCGGTCGCCGCCCTCGCCGAGGCGGTGCGCGCCTGGCGCATCGCCCGCCCGCGGGGGAGG
>DYIH01000285.1:0-1805 GCA_020723785.1 Thermaerobacter marianensis | reverse complement strand
CCTGGTGGACCTGGGCGTCTACGACATCCTGGCGGACGAGCCGCTGGACGGCGACTGGGCGCCCCTGCTGGCGGCGACCCTGGTGCGCCCGGCGACCTACGCCGATGTCGCGCGCTGGCACCTTTGCCAGCCCGCGACGGGCAGGGCCGGGGGCGGCGGTGCCGTGGTCGTCGAACGCGTCTACGCCGGGACGGTGATCGTCCCGGTCCTGGCGGCGCCGGGCACGGGCGCCACCCTGGTTGCCCTGCTGGCCGCCGATTACCTGGCTCGCCAGGGCCAGCGCGTGGCCGTGGTCCAGGCGTGCCCCTCGCTGGCGCTTCCAGGCCCCCTGGACCCGGCCAAGGGGTACGCCGCCGCCGGCCGCGTCCACCTGTACGCCCCCGCGCCGGGCGATCCCGACCCGGTGGGGGAGGGCGTCACCCTCCTGCGGCGCCTGCATGGCGCCGGGCGGTATCAGTACATCGTCGCTGACTTCGGGTCGGCCCTGGCCGTGAATGACGTGCGCGACGAGATCATCCGGGCCGGCACGTGCCTGGTGGTCTTCTCGCCCGTACCGTGGCGGCGGGAGGGAACCTTGCCGCTCGTCGCGGCCGCCGCCGGCCTGGCCGCCCGGGTGCGCGTCCTCGTCAGCCCCGCGCCTAACGCCGGAGACCGAGACGGCGCTGGCCGAAGCCCTGGTGCCCGTCTTCGCGCCGGCGCCCCGCCGGGGGAGCCTCTTCCGCCGGGCACACCGATGACGGGGCGGTTTATCGGGGATGTACGGGTGTGGAAAGCAACTCTTCCTCAGGCGCGGACCACGGTGCGGATCACTCGTCAGACCAGGGGTTTCCGCAGATGGGGCAGGGGCCGTCTTCGCTGCCGTCGTCGCCGTCCCAGCGGCGGCCGTACTGGTCGGGGATCCATCCCCAACCCCAGATGGGGAGGGGTTTCTCCGGCACGATGCCCGCCAGCCTTTCCGGGTCCACGCTGGAGTGCTCGACCAGGCAGCGGTGCCGCCAGTCGTCCCCGAAGTCGAACACATACGTGAACGGTTCCCCCTTGGAGACCACGCCGCCCGCCCGCACCCGCTCGTAGTCGATCACCTCGCCCAACTCCGCGGCGAACTCTTCGTCCGGGACTCCGTAGCGCCGCCCGTCGGGGAACTCGAACTCGTGCAGGTGGGCCAGGTCCCAGCGGGCGAAGGCGAGATCGATGGCCTCGGCCAGGTCTTTCAAGGTATGCCGGGGACCCACCAGCATGATGCGCCCGGCGCGCGGGTCGCCATTCACATGCGCGCCCGACACCAGGTCAACCCTCACCGTGAACCAACCCCGGACCATCTACCACCTCTCCTTTCTTACGTTGCGCTGGTCTCGCCCGTCGGGGCGGGCGGGGCCGTCCCGCAGCACTTCTTATATTTGCGGCCACTGCCGCACCAGCAGGGATCGTTGCGGCCCGGCGGCCGTGCGCCGGCGTGCGCGCCTTCTCGTCTTTCCACATCGCGTTTCTCCGCCTCCGCCCGGGCGAGGAAGCGTCCGGCCTCCTCCTGCAACGCGTCGGGTTCCCGCCCGATGGCCGCCAGGCTCCGGGCGCGCAGATGGGACAACTGGTCCACCAGCCGTTCCGGGTCGCCGGTGCGCAGGGCAAGTTCGAGCCCCTCCGTCAGCCACCGCAGCGCCCGCTCGTGGTCGCCGTGATCGGCGTACTCCATGCCGGCGGCGTTGTAGAGCCAGACGTCGTCCGGCGTATCCGCCCTGATGGCGGCGTAGAGCGCGTGCGCCTCCTCCGCGCGCCCGGCCCGCAGCAGGATCTCCGCGATCCGGTGC
>DYIH01000284.1 GCA_020723785.1 Thermaerobacter marianensis | reverse complement strand
GACGGGCGGAAGGGCGGGCCTGGCGGCGCCCCACATCATCAACGTCTCCTTCCCCGGCCTGCGGGGCGAGGTGCTGGTCCATGCCCTGGAGGAACGCGGCGTCTGCGCCTCCACCGGGGCCGCCTGCTCGTCCCGCCGGGCGGCGCCGAGCCACGTCCTGCGGGCGATGGGCCTGCCGGCGGCGGAGGTCGCAGGGGCGCTCCGCTTCAGCTTTTCCACCTTCACGACCGAGGCCGAGGTGGACGCGGCGGTGGCCGCCGTCGCCGCCGCTGCGGCCGAACTGGAGGCGTTCGTGCGAAGGTGACCGGGGCGCGGAGGGCACAGAACTTCGAACGGCTCATCCTCGTGCGGTTCGGCGAGATCGCCCTCAAGGGCGGGAACCGGCCGGCCTTCGAAAAGCGGCTGGCGGCGCGGATCAGGCAGGCCGTGGCGCCGCTGGGGGCGCGGGTGGCGGCGGCTTACGGGCGATTCCTGGTCCGGGGCGGCGGCGACCCCGCAGAGGCGCTGCGGCGGTTGGCGCGGGTCTTCGGCATCGTGTCGATGAGCCCCGCCCTGGTCGCGCCCCTGGACCTGGAGTCTATCCGGGAAGCGGCGCTGCTCGCCCTGCGGGAGGCCCTGGCCGCCGGACCCGGCGGCCGCGCGGTCCGCCCGGCTTCACCCGGCATTATCCACCCGGCTTCACCCGGCATTGTCCACCCGGCTTCACCCGGCGCGGGGCCGGCCGCCACGTTCAAGGTCGAGAGCCGGCGGGCCAATAAGGGCTTTCCTCTCGATTCCATGGCCCTGAACCAGGCCCTCGGCGCCCACCTGCTCGAACACCAGCCCGGCCTGCGGGTGGACGTCCACCGGCCGGACGTGACCGTTCACGTCGAGGTGCGCGACGAGGCCGCGTACGTTTACACCGCCGTCCTGCCCGGACCGGGCGGGCTGCCGGCGGGGTCGGGCGGGCGCGCCGCGCTGCTGCTGTCGGGCGGCATCGACAGCCCGGTGGCCGCCTGGATGGCGATGAAGCGGGGCCTGGAACTGGAGGCGGTCCACTTCCACAGCCCCCCCTTCACCGGCGCCCGCGCCGTGGACAAGGTGATCGACCTCTGCCGGGAACTGGCCGGCTGGGGGGGCCTGACCGCCCTGCACTTGGTCCGCTTTACCGAGGTCCAGAAGGCCGTTTACCGGCATTGCCCCGCCGACCTCGGTGTGACGGTCATGCGCCGGATGATG
This sequence comes from Thermaerobacter marianensis, assembly GCA_020723785.1. Classification (GTDB taxonomy): domain Bacteria; phylum Bacillota; class Sulfobacillia; order DYIH01; family DYIH01; genus DYIH01. Next base: position 747 of record DYIH01000284.1, on the reverse strand, counting down.
TTCCGCATCGCCGAGGGCATCGCCCGCGACCGCGGCGCCCTGGCCCTGGTCACCGGCGAGAGCCTGGGTCAGGTCGCCAGCCAGACGCTGGAGAGCCTGCACACCATCGGCCGGGTCGTCCGCCTGCCGGTTCTGCGGCCCCTGATCGGCCTGGACAAGACGGAGATCGTGGAACGCGCCCGGGCCATCGGCACCTACGACATCTCCATCCGCCCCTACGAGGACTGCTGCACCATCTTCGTCCCCAAGCACCCGCGGACGCGGCCCCGTCCGGAGGAGGCGGATGAGGCCGAGGCCGCCCTGGACGTCCCCGGCCTGCTGGCGGCGGCGCGTGAGCAGACGGAAGTACTGCGTATTGCAGGGACACGATGATTCGAGATGGGGGGCGACGGCACCGGTGAGTGTCACGGTTCGCAGCATGACGGGGTTCGGCCGGGGCGAGGCCGAAGCGGCCGGGCGGCGGTTCGTCGCGGAGGTCCGTTCGGTCAACGCCCGTTTCCTGGAGGCGGCCGTCCGCCTGCCACAGCCCGACGCGGCCCTGGAGGACCGGCTGCGCCGGCTGGTGCGGGAACGGGTGGCCCGGGGGCGGGTGGAGGTGACGGTGACGGCGACGGGCGCTGCCGCCGTCCACCCGGTTGTTGACAGGGCACTAGTCCTATCGTACCATAATCTTTTGAAAGAGTTGGCAGAAAGCCTCGAGATCGACTATGAGTTCGATCTGGAGGATATGGTCCAGCTGCCCGGGGT
>DYIH01000005.1 GCA_020723785.1 Thermaerobacter marianensis | reverse complement strand
GTCAGGGGCTGGGGCGGGTCCATCCCCGGCGCCAAGCTCAGCGTGGTGGAAACCGGCAGCCTCGTCGGGGGCGGCGGCCAAGCGCCGATCAACGTCAACATCTCGGGACCCGACCAGGAACAGCTGGCGGCCATCGCCCGGGAGGTGCAGCGGATCGTCCGGGAGACCCCCGGAGCGGTGGACGTCGACTCCACCTGGAAGGAGGGGCGGCCCGAGATCCGCGTGGAGGTGGACCGCCTGCGGGCAGCGGACGCCGGCCTGTCGGCCGCCGAGATCGCCCAGGCGGCGCGGGCGGCCATCGACGGCGAGGTGGCGGGGGTGTTCCGCGAGGCGGACAAGGAATACGACATCAGGGTCAGGTTGCAGGGGCTTGACGAGCGGGATCCCCAGGAAGTCGGCGACATCCTGGTCACCAACGCCCGCAACGTCTCTTACCGGCTGAACCAACTGGCGGACATTCGCCTGGGGGTCGGGCCCACGGAGGTCAGGCGTGAGGACCGGCAGCGCCTGGTGACCGTCACCGCGGGGGTCGCGGGCCGGCCGGTGGGCGACGTGGTGCGGGACATCCAGGCGCGGGCCCAGGGGCTGGCGCTGCCCAAGGGATACCGAATCTCGTACGGGGGTGAGGTCGAGCGGATGGGCGACACCTTCCGGGACTTCGCCTTCGCCCTGGTGCTCTCCATCGTGCTGGTGTACATGGTCCTGGTCATGCTGTACGAGTCGTACCTGACCCCGGTCATCCGCATGCTCTCCCTGCCGCTGGGGATGATCGGGGCGCTCCTGGGCCTGCTGATCACGGGCAAGACCTTCAACCTCATGTCGCTGATGGGCATCATCATGCTCGACGGCCTGGTGGCCAAGAACGGTACCCTGCTCATCGACTACACCCACACCCTCATGTCCAGGGGCCTCGGCCTGCGCGAGGCGCTGGTGGAGGCCGGCGTCACCCGGCTGCGGCCCATCCTGATGACCAGCATGGCCATGATCTTCGGCATGCTGCCCACCGCCCTGGCGATGTCGGAGGGGAGCGAGGTCCGCTCCGGCATGGCGGTCGTGCTCATCGGCGGGCTGATCACCTCGACGGCCATGACGCTCCTGGTGATCCCGGTGGCGTACACCCTGGTGGACGACTTCCGGAAGTGGGCCGCCGCCAGGTTCTCGGCGCTCTCGAACGCGTTCAGGATCAGGAAGGGGGAGGCCCTGTGAAAGATAGGATGATCGTCGCGCTCGTCCTCGTCCTGGCTGCGAGCGCCCTGGCCGGGTGCGGCGCCCGGCGCGCCGCCGCCCCCGCCGCGAAGGGGACCGTGGCGTTGCCCGTCCGGGTGGCCGCCGCCACCGTGGGCGATATCGTGCAAACGCGGAAACTGGGCGGCCGGATCGTCGCTCGCACGGTGGTGGCGGTTTCCGCCAGGTTCGGCGGCCGGGTCCTGTCGGTGCCGGTGCGGGTGGGCCAGGGCGTGGCCAAGGGCGCGGTCCTCGTCACTCTGGAACCCCGGGACGCATCCGCCCAATTGGAACAGGCCCGGGCCTCCCTGGCCCAGGCCGAGACCGCCAACGCCAACGCGGCCAAGACCTTCGAGCGGATGAAGACCCTCTTCGCCGAGGGCGCCGTCTCCCGGCAGCAGTTCGACCAGGCCAGTGCCGAGGCCGAGGCGGCGGCGGCCCGGCTGGAGCAGGCCAGGGCGGCGGTCGCGCTGGCCCGCTCGGCGCTCCAGGAAACGACCGTCATGGCGCCGATCGGCGGCCTGGTGGCCAACCTCCACGCGGAGCGGGGCGAGGTGGTCGCCCCCGGCCAGCCGCTCCTGTCGATCGAGGATACCGACAGCGTTTACGCGGAGGTCAACGTCGGCGAGCGCGAGGTCGGCAAGCTGCAAGTCGGCGAGGAGGTCCGGGTCGCCGTCGACGCCCTCGACGACGGCGTGTTCACGGGCCGGATCGTGTCCATCGAACCGTCCGCCGGCGGCAGTACGCGGGCCTTCCTGACCAAGGTGGAGATCGCCAACCCCGACCACCGGCTCAGGCCGGGGATGTTCGCCGAGGTCCGGTTGGACACCGACCGGCGCCGCCAGGTGGTGACGATCCCGGCGGAGGCCGTGGTGGACCGGGGGGACGCGGCGGTGGTCTATGTGGTCCAGGGGGGGATTGCCCGGGAGCGGCCGGTCAAGACGGGCTTGAGCGACGGCGAGAGGGTGGAGGTTGCCGAGGGGCTCGAGGCCGGCGAGCAGGTGATCGTGGCCGGCCAGAACCTGGTTTCCGACAAAACCCCGGTGACGGTCGTCCAGCCCGCGGGCCGGTGAGCCGGCCGGGGTCAGGACTCGCATGTGACCCGCAAGTCGGCGGGCCGGCGCCACAAACCTGCGAATAAACCGCGCCGGGCCGTGCCATGATCTCCCGTGTGAGGCGTTGGTGGGCATTTCTGCGCGAGGATTCCGGTTTTCGCGCCGTGCTGATCGTCTTCCTGGCCAGCCGCCTGGCCCTGGAGGTGGTCGGCTGGGTCGCCGGCCTGCGCGTGCCCGGGGGGCGCCCGCCCCAGAAGTTCGGTATTCCCGATGCCCCGGCCTTCCTGGACATGTGGATCCGCTGGGACTCCCAGTGGTACCTGGCCATCGCCGAAAGGGGCTACTGGCTGCGTCCGGACGGCCTGCCCATGCCCCAGGCTTTCTTTCCCCTGTACCCGCTGTTGGTGCGGGTCTTGTCCGCGGCTACGGGCCTCTCCCTTGAAGCGGCCGGCCTTCTGCTGGCCAACGCCGGGTTCCTGCTGGGCCTGGCCGCCTTCTACCGTCTGGTGGAGGCCGGGTGGGGCGGGGACGCGGCCGTGCGGGCGGGTGCCTACCTGGTGCTCTTCCCCGCCGGGTTCTATTTTTCCGCTCTCTACACGGAAGGGCTCTATTTCGCCTTCGTCGCGGGGGCCTTTCTCTTCGCCTCGCGCGATCGCTGGCGCGAGGCGGGCCTGTGCGGCATGGGGGCGGCGCTGACGCGCAACGGCGGGGTGCTGCTGGCCGCCGCCCTGGCCGTGGCGTACCTGGCGCGGAGGGGATTCTCCCCGCGCCGCATCCGGCGGGACGCCCTGTGGCTCGGCCTGGTCCCGGCCGGGCTCGTGCTGTACATGGCTTACCTGGCGGCGACGACCGGCGACCCGCTGGCCTATGTCGACGCGGAGCACCGCTGGGGCCGGGCGCTGCACCCGCCGTGGGTGGGCGTGGCCCAAGCGGTGGGCAACATCGTCGAGCCGCCACCGCCACAGGCGGGTTCGCCCCATGTCTACCACAGCGCCTACCGCCCGCCCTACCGGCGCCTGTACAGCACCCTCGACCTGGCGGCGGCCGGGCTGTTCGCATTCCTGGCAGTTTACGGCGTGCGCCGCCGGTGGCTGCCGCCGGGGGAGGCCGTCTTCCTGGCCGCCAGCCTGCTGACGGCCCTCTCGGCGCCGGCACTGCAACCGATGACGCCGCTGCCCAGCATGTGGCGGTCCGTCGCCGTCCTCTTCCCGGGCTTCACCGTCCTGGCGCTCCTGGCCGCCGAGCGGCCGGCGGTGGACCAGGTGGTGCGGGTCGCCTTCCCGGTGTTGCAGGGGCTGTTCTTCCTGTTGTACACGACGTGGAACTGGATCGCGTGACGCGCCGCCGGGGGAGCTAGGCCAGCTTGATCCCCCTGACCGCCACGAACAACCCCCTGCCGTGACCCTCCTCGACCGGTTCGCCTTCGCCCGCCTCTTCCGGCGGCCGGAAGAGCGTCTGGCGGAAGGTGAAGTCGGTGAAGCCCGCCCGCCGCATCAGGGCGACGACCTCGGCGGCGCTGTGGAAGCGGGCGCCGCTGTAGAAACGGCTCCGCCGCTTGTTTCTTGCGTACGCCCGTCCCGGCGGGCTGCCGCGGTCGATGAACCCGATCACCATGGCACCGCCGGGCCGCAGGACGCGGAACGCCTCGCGGAGGCCGGCCTCAGGGTCGTCGAGGAAGCACAGGGTGGTCACCATCAGCGCCGCGTCGAAGAACGCGTCCGTGTAAGGGAGCCGCTCCGCCACGCCGTCGACGGCGTCGATGCCCCTCGCCCGCGCCAGGTCGCGCATGCCCGCCGAGGGTTCGACGCCGTGCCGGATGCCGAGCGGCGCGGCGAACCGTCCCGAGCCGACGCCGATCTCGACGCCGCGCCCCGCGCCCGGCCACAGCTCGCGAACCGCCCGCAGCTCGGCCTGATAAGCGGCCGCGTGGCGCTCGAACCACCGTTCGTAACGGTCGGCGTGTTGTTCATAAGCCGGTCCTGGCATTTGACACGGCGAACCTCCTCGCTGATCCTTGATCGGCGCCGGGCCGGTCAGAACCAGCCCAGCCGGGCGGTCGTCTTGAACGCCCTCAGGACGAAGAGGGCGCTCAGCGCGATCAGCGCGGCTGTGACGATGGCCGGGAATTGCGCGTAGACCTGGATGCCCAGGATGACGAGAACCAGCACGACGAAGAGGCAGAAGGCCGAGAGCCGCTTGCGCCGCATGCGGATCGGGCGCAGTTCCTTGGCGATTTCCTCCGCCGACCGGTCGTCCGTCACCCTGGCCAGGAGGGCGTCGACCCTGGGCTGGATCCCGAAATGGACGTAGGTCAGCAGGGCCGCGAGGAGGAAGAGCAGCCCTATCTTCACATCGATCACCCAGTTGAACGGCAGCGGCCTCAGGAGTACGAGGGCCAGGCCCGAGACGAGGGCGGTGGCCTGAAACACGTAGCAGCGCACCGACTGCTTGCGGATCAGGGTTTCCATGTACCGGTCGACGGGCGCGATGACCTTCGGCCCCAGGAGCACGCGCTCGTTCGTGATCATCAGCGCGAAGAAGGGCGCGGCCATCAGGATGACCGTGAGCATGTGGACGAACCTGATCACCGGTATGAATTCCATGCCGATCTCCTCCTCAAGGCTCAGAAATTGACGACGCGGTCGGCCCAGACCACCAGGTCGACCAGGTCCTGCATGGTGGACACCGGGCAGAGTTCCGTGCCCTCCATGTGACGCGAGCGCAGGCAGGTGCCGCAGGCCAGGATGCCGCCGCCGCGTTCGGCGAAAGCCGCCATCTGGCCCGGCACGTCGAACTGGGGATGGCTCACCCCTTCGCACTCCACCGCCTCGCCGAGCAGGAACAGCCGGACCTCGTGGCCGTTCTCCAGGGCTTTGACGCCGAAGCGGAAGGCGTTCCAGGCCTTCTCCGCCTCCTTGGTCTCCAGGACGATACCGATCTTCAACTCGTCGCCTCCTTCTCAATGTTCTTGCTTGTGGCTCACGTTATAACGCTCGCTCAATTTCAAATCTGGGTGATTCCCCTTTTACCGGGCCAGCTTCCCGCTGACGAGGACCCTCCCGGGGGGGCCGTCCTCCAGGCGCCCCACCTCGCTGCAGGCCAGGCAACCACCCCCTTCGAGGGCGCGGATGAGAGCGTCCTTGCGGTCTACGGAGACGGCGATCAGCAGCCCGCCCGAGGTCTGGGCGTCGCAGAGCAGCACCTGTTCGTCGTGGTCGGGGTCGCTCTCCCAGGCGACCCATTCCCCGGCGTGGCGGAGGTTGTTCAGCGTGCCGCGGGATACGGCTCTGCTCGCCAGGGCGCGGGCGCCGGGGAGCACGGGGACGTTCTGCGCGTAGACGCGCGCCGACAGCCCGCTGGCCCGGGCGAGGTCGTGCAGGTGCCCCAGCAGGCCGAAGCCGGTGACGTCGGTGCAGGCGTGGACCCCGACGGCCAGCATGGCTTCCGCCGCCCCGCGGTTGAGCGCGGTCATCACCGGCGAGATGACGGATTCCACGGCGGCGCCGGCCAATTTCTGCTCCAGGGCGGTCGCCAGGACGCCGGTGCCGATCGGCTTGGTGAGGAACAGGGCGTCTCCCGGCCGAGCGCCGCGCTTGGTGACCAGATGCGCCGGGTTGGCGATGCCGGTCACCGCCATCCCGTACTTCGGCGCAGGGTCTTCCAGGGTGTGGCCGCCCGCCACGGCCACCCCGGCTTCGCGCGCCTTGTCCGCGCCGCCCCGCAGCATCTCCTCCAGGTGGCCCGCCGGCAGACTGCGGATCGGGTATCCCACGATGTTCAGGGCCATCACCGGCCGGCCGCCCATGGCGTAGATGTCGCTCAGGGCGTTGGCCGCGACGATCTGGCCGAAGAGGTACGGATCGTTCACGATGGGGGTGATGCAGTCGACCGTCTGGACGACGGCCAGCTCCGGTGACAGCCGGAGCACGGCGGCGTCGTCGCCCAGATGCGCGATGAGGCGCGGATCATCGACCGGCGGCAGGCGGCGCAACACGTGCGCCAGGTCCCGGGGACCGAACTTGCTGGCTCACCCCGATCCCGGCGAATAGTCGGTCAGCCGGATGGATGGTAGCGACACGCCTGTTTCCCTCCTCGGACGGCGCACTCGCGGTCAAGCCGCAAGAGCCCTCAATCCGGATGTCCCTAGTGGTATTTTAGGCTCTGGTGTGATATATGAAAAATGAATAATTCAAATATAACCCATACGAAACCTGCATGATAAAAAAGGGGCGACAGAGCGTGAGCGCGCCCGGAGAGGGGAGGGGGCATGGAGATATACCAATTGGAGACGTTCTGCCGCGTGGCCCGGGAACTCAACTTCTCCCGCGCGGCGGAGGGTTTGGCCCTGACCCAGCCGACGGTGTCCAGGCACATCGACGCCCTCGAAAGGGAAGCCGGCCTCCAGTTGTTCACTCACGTGGGCCGGAAAACGATCCTGACGGAGGCGGGGGAACGCCTGCTGGCTTATGCCGAGCGCATCCTGCGGACAGCGGAGGAAGCCCGGAGCGCCCTGGCCGAGTTGAGGAACCTCGAAAGCGGGCGGCTGCACCTGGGCGCCAGCACCACGCCGGGGAGGTATCTCCTTCCCCGCCTGCTGGAGGTCTACGCGCGGCGCTACCCGGGGATCGACCTCAAGTTGAGCATCGCCAACTCGGCCGCCATCGCCGAAGCCCTGGTCGAAGGGGGGCTCGACGTGGGGGTGCTATCCGGGCCGGTCGACTGCCCCCAGCTTTACGCCGAGGTGTGCGCGGTCGACGAACTGGTCCCGGTCGCACGGTCCGGGCATCCGCTGGCCGCGCCGGCGGATCGCGGGGAACGCTGCGCCCCGCTGTCGCTGGCGGAATTGGCCGCGGAAACGCTTCTGCTCCGCGAACCGGGTTCCGGGACCCGCCGCCGGGTCGAGGAGTTCCTGGCAGACCGGGGCATCGTCTTCCGCAGGACGATCGAGTTGGGCGACCTGGAGACGATCAAGCAGGCCGTGGCGGCGGGCCTGGGCGTCAGCTTCCTTTCCCGGATGGCCGTGGCCGGGGAGATCGGAGCCGGCTCGCTGGCCCAACTGTCCGTTGCCGATGAAGGGTTGCCCCTCCGGCGCCGGTTCTTCGTGGCCTACAACAAGGCCAGGCGCCAGGCGCCGGCGGTGCTTGCCTTCATGGCACTGCTGCCCAAGGTGATGGTCGCGGACGGACCGCTCACCGGCTGACCACCGCCACCCCGGTGATGATCAGCAGCCCGCCGGCCAGCATGCCGGCGGTCAGGGGTTCGCCGAGCAGGAAGCGGGCCGCCAGGGGGACGAGGATGAAATTGGCGCTCAGGAGGGGATAGGCGAGGCCCAGGGGGAGGCGGGACAGTGCTTGGAGCCAGAAGAGGGTGCTCAGGCCGTAGCAGGCGATGCCCAGTAGGACGGACGGCGTTGCGGCGGCCTGCAGGATGCCGGCCAGGGTGGGCGCCGCGCCGCGTGCGCCGGCCCGGAACAGCACCTGTCCGGCGGCGCCGAGGAGCACCGATACGGCGGCGGCCCAGTACGCAGACGCTCCGCCGATTACGCCGCCCGCCCTGCTGTCCATGGCGTCACCCCCAATGTCAAGGCGTTCGCAGCGGCGTTCGACCCGGCACGAGGCCGCGGCCCCGGATCTCGTCGCGGAGCTGGCGGTGCATGGAGCAAAGCTCGCGGAACGCCCGCAGGATCACGCGGGGACTGGCCCCGGTGGCCGCCCCCGCCTCCCGGGGCAAGTGGCGCACCCCGACCTCGGCCAGCCGGAAGCCCCGGGCCGTCATCCGAGCCAGCATCTCGGCGTTGATCATGGCGCCGGACGAGGTGATCGGGATGGCCTCCAGGACGCGCCGGTGATAGAGCTTGAAGCCGCAGTCGATGTCCCGGTAGGGGATGCCGAGGAGCTGGCGGTTCAGCAGGTTCCATCCGAGGGCGTTGAGCCGGCGGAGGAGCGGGTCCCGGCGTCGGACACGGTAACCGATGACGCCGTCGTATTCCCGCGCCAGGGGCAGGAAGCGGTCCAGGTCGTCGATCTCGAACTGGCCGTCGGCGTCCATGAAGAAGACCCACTCGCCCCGGGCGGCGGCGAAGCCCGTCTTCAGCGCGGCGCCGTAGCCCCGGTTGGTTTCGTGCCGCAGGAGGCGGATCCTGCCGTTGCGCCGCATCCAGTAGCCGGCGACCGCCACCGTCCCGTCGCGGCTGCCGTCGTCGATGACCAGGATCTCGTATTCCGGGCAGGCCCGTTCCAGGTAGCGCTCGACCCGGTCCAGCGTCGCGGCGATGTTCCCTTCCTCGTTGAAGGCCGGCAGGACGACGGAGAGTTGCGGTTTGTCGGCCACCTGATCGAGCATGTCCGTGCCACCCTCGACCAGTTTGGCCCGCTTCCGGCTGCGTTATGCGGTGATCCTGCGCCGGCGATCATCAGGCTGCATTAGCCGTGAAAAATCGATAACGTTCCCATCCGGCATGTCATGCTATAATAAAAGGACTAGTTATTAACAGTTGCATAGCGGAGCGAAAGGATGGCCCGCTATGGCCGTTGAGCTGGAAAGCCGGGCGCAAAACGAGATCCTAACCTTCGACGACCTGAAAAAGCGCGTGGAGTCCTACCTCCCCGGCGCGGATTTCGCCTTGCTGGACAAAGCCTTCCGCTTCAGCCGCCTGGCCCACGAGGGGCAGCGGCGGCGGTCGGGGGAGGAGTACATCCAGCATCCTCTGGCCGTGGCCATGATCCTCGCCGAATTGGAACTCGATGTCGTGACCATGGCGGCCGCCCTTCTCCACGACGTGGTGGAGGACACCGGGGTTGCGCTGGAGCAGATCGAGGCCGAGTTCGGCCCCGAGATCACCGCCCTGGTGGACGGCGTCACCAAGCTGGGCAGGCTTCAATACACGTCGCGCATGGAGTTCCAGGCCGACAACTGGCGCAAGATGTTCCTGGCCATGGCCAGGGACATCCGCGTCATCCTGATCAAGCTGGCCGACCGGCTGCACAACATGCGCACCCTGGGCTGCCTGCCCGAACCCAAGCGGAGGGAGATCTCCCAGGAGACCCTGGACATCTTTGCGCCCCTGGCCCACCGGCTGGGGATTTTCCGTTTCAAGTGGGAGCTGGAAGACCTGGCCCTCCGCTACCTGGAGCCCGAGGTCTACCGCGACCTGGCCCGGCGCATCCCGATGCGGCGTCAGGAGCGGGAGGAGGTCGCCCGCCAGCTCATGGACACCCTGCGCCAGCGCCTGGCGGAGGCCGGCGTCCGGGCCGAGATCCAGGGCAGGGCCAAGCACCTCTACAGCATCTACGGCAAGATGAAGAAGGGCAAGGACCTGGCCGAGATTTACGACCTGATGGCCGTGCGGGTCATCGTCGACTCCATCAAGGATTGCTACGCCGTACTGGGTATCGTCCACGCCCTGTGGAAGCCGATCCCCGGCCGCTTCAAGGACTACATCGCCACCCCCAAGTCGAACATGTACCAGTCGCTGCACACGACCGTCATCGGCCCCCACGGGGAGCCCTTCGAGATACAGATCCGCACCTGGGAGATGCACCGCACCTCCGAATACGGCATCGCCGCCCACTGGCGCTACAAGGAGGGCGGCAAGGGCGACCGCGAGTTCGACCAGAAGCTGGCCTGGCTGCGGGAGATGCTGGAGTGGCAGAAGGACCTCGGGGATGCCCGGGAGTTCATGGAGTCTCTCAAGATCGACATGTTCACCGACGAGGTCTTCGTCTTCACGCCCAAGGGGGATGTCTTCGACCTGCCGGCCGGCTCCACGCCCATCGACTTCGCCTACCGGGTCCACAGCGAGGTCGGCCACCGCTGCGTCGGGGCCAAGATCAACGGCCGCATCGCCCCCCTGGACACCCCGCTGCAGCACGGGGACATCGTCGAGATCCTGACCAGCAAGCAGAGCCCCGGTCCCAGCGCCGACTGGCTGAACATCGCCAAGACCTCCAACGCCAAGAACCGTATCCGGCAGTGGTTCAAGCGGGAGCGCCGCGAGGAGAACCTGGAACGGGGCCGCGACCTGATCGAGCGGGAGATCCACCGCCACGGCTGGGAGCCGGCCGACCTGCTGCGCGACGATTGGCTGGAGGAGGTGCGCCGCCGGCTGAACCTGCCGGGCGTCGAGGACCTCCTCGTCTCCGTCGGCTTCGGGGGCGTCAGCGCCCAGCAGGTGGTCGGCCGCCTGCGGGACATGTATCTGAAGGAGCGGGAAAGGCAGGTCCCGCTGGACCTCGATACACTTGTCCAGCGCCAGCCCAAGCCCAGGAAAAAGCGCCCCGCGGGGAAGGGCGAGGGCGTGATCGTCAAGGGCATCGACAACGTGCTGGTGCGCTTTCCCCGCTGCTGCAACCCGGTGCCGGGCGACCGGATCGTCGGTTACATCACCCGCGGCCGTGGCGTGGCCATCCACCGTCAGGACTGTCCCAGCCTGCAGAGCCACCTCCGGGACGAGTCCCAGCAGGGCCGCCTGATCGAGGTCTGCTGGGACGACGTGGATGCCCGCTACTACCCGGTGGAGATCACCGTCAACGCCATGGACCGTCCGGGATTGTTGTCCGACGTGGCCCGGGCCGTGGCCGAAACCAACACCAACATCCTCTATTCCCGCACCTGGGCCTACGGCAACAAGGCGGCCAAGATCGACATGGTCATCGAGGTGCGCAACCTCGACCAGCTGGGGAGCATCGCCGCCCGACTGCAGAAGGTGCGCGGTGTCTTCAGCGTGGACCGGGCGGCGCGGGCCGGCGGGGCGGGAACTCTTCCGAGGTGACCGTTCGATGACCGTTTCCGCACGTGAGGGCCTTTGGTGGCTCCCCACCGGGCTGTATGAGGAAAACTGCTACATACTCAAGGCGGGGGAGGGGGCGGCAGCCGTCATAGACCCGGGCGACGATGCCGACCAAATCCTGGGTCTCCTCGAGCGGGAGGGGTTGCAGGCCGTCGCCATCCTCCTGACCCACTGCCACTGGGACCACATAGGGGCCGTTCCGGATTTGGCCGAGGCGTATCGAGCCCCGGTCATGCTCCACGAGGCCGACCTCCCTCTGCTGGAGGAATGGGCGCCCCGCCAGGTCCGGCCGACCCGTTTCCTCCAGCACGGCGACCGGGTCACCTGCGGCGATCTGGTTTTCGATGTGCTGCACACGCCCGGCCATACCCCGGGCGGCCTCTGCTTCCTGACGGGCAATCGCCTCTTCACCGGGGATACGCTGTTCAAGGGGACGGTGGGCCGCACCGACTTCCCCGGCGGGTCGGCCGAGGCGCTGCAGGCCTCCATCCGCGATCTCCTTCTTCCCCTGCCGGACGACGTTGAGGTTTACCCCGGCCACGGCGATCCCTCCACCATCGGCGCCGAGCGCCGCTACAACCCGTTCCTGGTCCGCCTGCGCACCGGCCTGTGAGCGTAATTCCCGCCGTCGGGCGCCTGCTCTCGCAAGCAGCCTGTCATAATCTCGGTCAGGCAAGAATAGGCATGCCTCCAGAATAGCGGGGTTCCCGCCGATCCCGGTCCGCGGATCAGAGTGCGGCGCGGACAACGGGGTCCCAACGGATCGGAGAACCGTTGGGCGCTTCGGTGGGGTGCAAAGGAGGGTGCCGAGAATGCGGAATGGTGGCCGGTCAAAGAAGGTGGCCCTGGCGGCCCTGGCGGCGGGGGCGCTCGTGGTGGGCGGGGGGTGCGGAAAGCTGACATCCTCCCTCGACAAAAAGGACACGGTGACACTGGCCGACCTGCAGGCCCAGGTGGCGACGCTCCAGGCGCAGGTGGACGACTTGCGGGCACAGGTGGGGCAGGACAGCGCGGCGGAGCCGGTGGACGGACCGTCCGCGGTGATCAAAGGGGGGCGGGCCGGCGACCTCACCGATAGTGGACGCGGGAGCACCAGGACCGCCGACCAAAGCGGCGCCAGCCGCCTGGCCAAGGGGGCGCGGGCGATGGTGACCGCCGACATCCTCAACATCCGCGACAGCGCAAGGGTTGAAGCCAACAAGGTGGGGTCGCTCCAAAGGGGCACCATGGTGGAGGTGCTGGCCGTCGATGGTGATTGGGCCAAGATCAGGTTCAGCGGGAACCGCACCACGGTGACGGGCTGGGTCAACACCAGCTACCTGCGGCAGGAGGAATAGCCGGCAGGCGAAACGTGCATCGATTGTGACCGGGGGCATCCGCTCCGCCCGGACCGGGCGGCTCCTCCTCCGTCGGCGGGCCGGTCCTGCCAAGCCCCGTCGGGGATCACCGGGGTGTGATGGGGCGGCCGCCGCCAGCAGGGTGCCCCCGCGGCGTGCAAAGGAGGCTGTTTTCGTCCTAGCTTGCGGGTGGACGGAAGAAGCTCTGGTTGCCGATGCGCGTCTCCCGCCATCCCTTGGCGCGCAGTCCGTCCCAGAATCGTCCCCTGGCATACCTCGTGGCGTTGAAGTACAGCGCTCCGCCGGTGGGATCCTCGCCGCGCAGGGCGGCGGCGGCCGCCCGCCGCACGTCGTCCTGCACGGGGAGGCGGTTGACCTGGCCGTTGCAAACGACGGTGAAGTGGCAACCACCGGACGGGGTGCGGTCCCGCAGAACCTGGGTGAGAGTTTGGCCGCTCTGGCGAGCGCGGTTGACGATTACCGCGCCCACCGCCACCTTGCCCTCGTACGGCTCCTTGTAGGCCTCGGCGTTGATCACCCGCATCAGCAGATCGATTTCCTCCCCCGGGTAGCGGGCAAGAACGGCCCCGTCGTCCTCGACCTGCGCCTCGGCGGCCGCTTTGTCCGTCGCCGCCGCCGGCACCTGGATGGCCATGTCGGGGAAGGTGATGCGGGCGGTCTGTCGCCCGCCGTCCCAGTGGACCTGTCCGCCCAGGGATTCCGCGGCGAAGCGCAGGGGGATGAACATACGCCCGTTCAGGATGGTCGCCGGCACGTAGAGCCGGACGGGTTCTCCGTCGCGGAAGCCGGTTTGGTTGTCGGCCTGCAGCGTGACCACGTGGTCACGCATGAAAGCCCGCGCCGTCCGGCTCTCCCCGTCCCAGTAGACCGAGGCGCCCAGGCCCTCGAAGAACGGGCGCATGGGCACGATCAGGCGCCCTTCCGCGCCGAAGACGGCCTGCACGCCAGGGATCTCATGGTCGTCGAGGTAGACGCTGGGGGCTACCTCGGCTTGCGCGGGCCCGGCCAACAGCATTCCCCCCGTGACCACCCCCAGCAGGACGCTGGCCAGGATGGCGAGGGCGATGACTCCCCCTCGCCCACAGCGAAGCCGGTACAAGCACGTCCCTCCTTCACCTTAGAGTATTCAACCATACTCGACAAATCCCTTCCCGAGGCGGCCTGGGCGAGAGTCGTTGAAGGTGGCCGCACCACCTTTCCGCAACGATCGCACTCGCTCTTTGGTGGTGGTTTGACATCACCCGCCGTGGATTATTAAAATGAAATCTGCCGGCCGTCCAGGCCGCGTTTAGTTTTCGGGGTTCCCGCCGGCCGCCGGGTGCGGTGGGGTGATGGGATGGAGGGGCCGGCCCATGCTCACGGCCCGACCGCGGGGCACCAACGATATTCTTCCCCGGGAAGCCGCGCACTGGCGCGCCGTGGAGGCCGCGGTGCACCTGCTGTGCCGGCGATTCGCCTTCGGCGAGATCCGCACGCCCCTTTTCGAATACACCGAACTCTTTCAGCGCGGCGTCGGCGAGGATACGGACATCGTCGAGAAAGAAATGTATACATTCTACGACCGGGCCAACCCTCCCCGCAGCCTGACCCTGCGGCCCGAGGGCACCGCGGCCGTTGTCCGCGCCTACCTTGAAAACCGCCTCGACGCCGGTCCCCAGCCGGTCAAGCTATATTATGTGGCCAGTCCAATGTTCCGTTACGACCGGCCCCAGGCCGGGCGCTACCGCCAGTTCCACCAGGCGGGGGCCGAAGTCTTCGGCGCCGCCGATCCGGCCGCCGACGCCGAGGTGATCGCCCTGGCCCACGGCCTGTTCACCGAACTGGGTCTGCTCGGGATCGAGGTGCGCCTGAACAGCATCGGCTGCCCCGGCTGCCGCCCCGCCTATCGCGAGCGGTTGCGCGAATACTACCGCCCCCACCTGGCGGAGGCCTGCCCCGAGTGCCGGCGCCGCTTCGAACGCAACCCCCTGCGCCTCATCGACTGCAAGAAGGATGCCTGCCGTCTCCTGGCCGCCGGGGCGCCGCCGGTGATAGCGTCGCTGTGCCCCGCCTGTGCCGAACACTTTACATCCGTGCAGGGATACCTGGCGGTGCTCGGCGTGCCCTTCGCCGTCGACCCGGGTATCGTGCGCGGCCTGGACTATTACACGCGCACCGTGTTCGAGGTGGTCCACGGCGGGCTCGGCGCCCAGTCGAGCCTCTGCGGGGGCGGGCGCTACGACGGGCTGGTCGAAACCCTGGGGGGCCCGCCCACCCCGGCCGTGGGCTTCGCCGTGGGCATGGAGCGGCTGCTCCTGACGATGGAGAAGGAAGGCGTCCTGCCGCCGGCCGGTGAGGGCCTGGACGTTTTCGTAACCTGCGCGGGGGAGGCCGCCGGGACGGTGCGGCGCGCCGCCTTCGCCTTGCTGGCCCGGCTGCGGGCGGCCGGGCTGGCGGCGGAGATGGACCTCGCCGGCCGCAGCTTCAAGGCCCAGATGAAGCACGCCGGCCGCCTCGGCGCCCGGTTCGTCGCCATCGTCGGCGAGGACGAGGTGGCGCGGGACGTCGTCGGCTTGCGGGAAATGGCCGCCGGAACCCAGGTGGAGGTGCCGGCCGGCGAGGTGGCGGAGCGGGTGGCGGCGGCGCTGCGGGGCGCCACCCGCACGGGGTTCTGAGGACATGGGTCGTGAGGTGCTTCACCGGTGAAAATGCCTTGTTTGAAGCGGGTTTTTGTACGGTGAAGCACTTCACTCAGGGTTATGCCAAGCGCGACAAGGTTTCGGGACCGGTGAAGTACTTCACCCCATAGGCAGGGAGCGAAGGGGTGCAGCCGCTCGGTCCACGGGTCGAACCAATGACGAGGATGGGAAAGGAGCCGGTCATGGAGAAGGCGATGGAGGAGGCGGTGCCCGCAGGGATGCGGGGCGACCTGAAGCGCACCCACGGGTGCGGCGAATTGCGCGAAGAGCACGTGGGCCAGGCTGTACGGCTCGCCGGTTGGGTGCAACGCACCCGCGCCCTGGGGGGCCTGACCTTCTTCGACCTGCGGGACCGCAGCGGCCTCGTCCAGGTGGTCTGCGACCCGGCCCGCAACACCGCCGCCCACGCCGCCGCCGGCGAACTGCGCGGCGAATTCGTCGTCGCCGTCCGCGGCCGGGTGGTCCGCCGCGCGCCCGAGACGGTCAACCCCAGGCTGCCCACCGGGACCGTCGAGGTGGAGCCCGACGAGATCGTCCTCCTGAACCGGGCCAAGACGCCGCCCTTCGAGATCGAGGAGAGCGTGGACACCGACGAACTGGTGCGCCTCAAGTACCGCTACCTGGACCTGCGCCGCCCCGACATGCAGCGCAACCTGATCCTGCGCCACCGAGTGGTCCAGGCGGTCCGCGACGCCCTGGACCGGGCCGGGTTCCTGGAGATCGAGACGCCGATGCTCACCCGCTCCACCCCCGAGGGGGCGCGGGACTTCCTGGTGCCCAGCCGCCTCAACCCCGGCACGTTCTACGCCCTGCCCCAGTCGCCGCAGCTCTTCAAGCAACTGTTGATGGTGGCCGGGATGGAACGGTACTTTCAAATAGTGCGCTGCTTCCGAGACGAGGACCTGCGGGCCGACCGACAGCCGGAATTCACCCAGATCGACCTGGAGATGTCCTTCGTCGATGAGGCGGACGTGATGGCCGTCACCGAGGGGCTGGTGGCCGCCGCCTTCGCCGCCGCCGGCCTGCCGGTGCCGGCCACCCCCCTGCCCCGCCTGACTTGGCGCGAGGCGATGGACCGCTACGGGACGGACAAGCCCGACCTGCGCTGCGGCCTGGAGCTGCGCGACGTGACCGATACCGTCCGGGGGTGCGGGTTCAAGGTCTTCGCCGACGCCGCCGCGCAGGATGGGGGGTGCGTCAAGGGCCTGGTCGTGCCAGGCGCAAACCGGTTCTCGCGCAAGGACCTGGACGACCTGACGGAGGAGGCCAGGGGCCATGGGGCCAAGGGCCTGGCCTGGATGATCGTCGAGGAGCCGGGGCGCGCCGACGGCGGCACCGCTGTTCCGGCGGGACCGGGCGCGTCAGTGCGCTCGCCCATCGCCAAGTTCTTCACCGCCGGCGAACGGGAGGCTGTGCTGGCCGCCCTGGGCGCCGAGCCCGGCGATCTGTGCCTCTTCGCCGCCGACCGGTGGCGCACGGCCGTGGAGGTGCTCGGCCAGATCCGCCTGTCCCTGGCGCGGCGGCTGGGCCTGATCCGCGAACGGGCGGCCGGTGCACCGGCGGCGCCCGAAGACTTCCGTTTCGTCTGGGTGACCGACTTTCCCCTGCTGGAGTGGGACGGTGAGGAGAAACGCTGGGTCGCCGTCCACCACCCCTTCACCTCGCCGGCCGCGGCCGACCTGGAGCGGCTGGAGACCGATCCGGCGGGGGTGCGCGCCCGCGCCTACGACCTGGTGCTGAACGGGGTGGAGCTGGGCGGCGGCAGCATCCGCATCCACCGCCGCGACGTGCAGGAGCGGATGTTCCGCGCCCTGGGCATCGCCGAGACGGAGGCGCGGGCCAAGTTCGGCTTCCTGCTGGACGCCTTCGAGTACGGCACGCCGCCCCACGGCGGCATCGCCCTCGGCCTGGACCGCATGATCGCCCTGATGGCCGGCGTGGCGTCGATCCGCGACGTCATCGCCTTCCCCAAGACGGCCAGGGCGGTGGATCCGATGACGGCCGCCCCCGCTCCGGTGGAGGAGCGGCAGCTGCGGGACCTGCACGTGGTGGTGGTGCGGGGGAAGGAGTAGGTGCCCGGACCGGCCCCGCCCGGTCAGGACGGCAGGGGGTCGGGGACGGGGACCCCTTGTCCCGTCACGGGTTCTCACCGATCACGTCGCGGGTGGCCCCCGCCTGCCATGCGGGGCGGTCGGCCGCCTCGTCCACCGGCGTCTCGACGCGGTATCGCGCCAGCGCTTCGTCCAATTTCAGGTGAGAGGTGTCCGGATGTCTTCAGCGGCTGACCGCGATACCCCCCACCACCGCGTCCTCCGCCGGCTCCTCGACGCGGGGCACGAGGCCCTCTTCGTCGGCGGCGCGGTGCGCGACCACCTCCTGGGCCGTGCGCCGACCGATTGGGACGTCGCCACGTCGGCGGCGCCGGAGGAGGTCATCGCCCTCTTCCCTGGTGAGGACGTCGACGTGCGGGGGCGGCACTTCGGCGTGGTGGTCGTCGACGGCGTCGAGGTGGCCATGTTCCGGGGGGAGGAGTACCTCGTCCCGGGCAAGCCGGCGGTGCGGCCGGCCACCTCCTTCGCCGCGGACGCCGCCCGACGCGACTTCACGGTCAACGCCATCGGCTTGACCATCGACGGGGCGATCGTCGATCCGGTGGGCGGCCTGGCCGACCTGCGGGCGGGCTTGATCCGCGCCGTGGGGGAGCCGGAGGCCCGGTTCCGGGAGGACCCGGCGCGCCTGCTCCGGGCGGTGACCCTGGCTGCGCGGCTGGGATTCCGGATCGAGCCGGGCACGGCCGGGGCCATCCGCCGTTCGGCGGCACTGCTGGCGGACCAGCCGGTGGAGCGCGTCGCCAAGGAGATCGGCAAGCTGCTCGACGCCCGCGTCCTGCACCGGGGCCTGCCTCTGCTCCACGAGCTGGGCCTCCTGCCCTTCGTCCTGCCGGAGTTGGCTCACATGCCGGGGACACCCCAGAACCCGGCCTACCACCACCTGGACGTCTGGCAGCACACCGTGGCGGTGGTGCGGGCGGCCGAGGGGGCCGAGGCGCCGCGCGCCGTGGTCCTGGCAGCGGTGTTCCACGACGTGGCCAAGGGGCTGCCCGGCGTCCGGACGGTCCGCAGGGGGCAGCCGTCGGACATCGGCCACGAACGGGCCGGCGCGCCCATCGCCTTCGCCGCCGTGCGGCGTCTCGGGTTCAGCACGCGGCTGGCGCGGCGGGTGCGGGAGCTGGTGCGCTTCCACCTGTTCCGCCCGTCGCTGCGGCCGGGCTCCGTGGTGCGGGCGCTGCGGCCGATCGCGGCGCGCTTCCGCGGCAGCGAAGAACTGGCGGCCTTCGTGGACGAGCTGCTGCAGCTCATGCGGGCGGACGCGGCGGCTCTGGCGCCGGGGTTTGCGACCCGGAGCCTGGAGAAGCAGGCATCGCTGCGCCGGGTCATCGATGCCGTGCTGGAACGGGTCCCTTTCTACCCCAAGGACGCGGGGATCGACGGCGCGGCGCTCGGGCTCACCGGGCGGGCGGCGGGGGAACGGAACCGGCAACTGCTGCTGGACGCGCAGAGCGTCGCGGTGCGGGCGTTGCAGGAAAATACCGGGCGGTAAGAATCATACATACTCCGCCAGGATCTCTTCCCACGCTTCCCGGCCTAGCCGCAGGTCGAGCGACGCCAGCGGTTCGCGGGGGAAGCCCGGCAGCGCCTCCTCGAAGCTGGGGCGGTCCGGGTCCTCGTATATCACGCCGGTGACCAGGCCGCCGTGCTCCAGCACCCTGGCCATGGCCGCAGCGCGGTCGGTGCGGTCATGGGCCGGGTCGGCGTCCAGGTCCACCAAGTGCTCGTTGTACCAGTCGTAGGTGTTCACCCGGTTGAAGGTGGCGCAGGGGCTGAAGACGTTCACCAGGGAGAACCCCCTGTGCCGGATGGCTCGTTTCACCACGCGGACCAGGGGCTCGACGCGGCCGGAGAAGACCTGGGCGACGAAGCCGGCGCCGGCGGCCAGGGCCAGCAGCAGCGGGTTCACCGGCTCCTCGGCGGTGCCCTCGGGGCTGGTGACCGTCTTGAACCCCTTGTCACTGGTGGGGGATGCCTGGCCCTTGGTCAGGCCGTAGACGTGGTTGTCCATGACGATATAGGTGATGTCCACGTTGCGGCGGCAGCCGTGGAGGAACTGGTTGCCGCCGATGCCGTAGCCGTCGCCGTCGCCCCCGGCGGCGATCACCGTCAGGTCGCGGTTGGCCAGCTTGATCCCCTGGGCCAGGGGCAGCACCCGCCCGTGGATGCCGTGGAACCCGTAGGCGTTGAAGTAGGACGACAGCTTGCCGGAGCAGCCGATGCCGGTGACGACGACCGTTCGATCCGGGTCCAGGTCCAGGTCGGCGGCGGCCTTCTGCAGGCCGGTCAGCACGGCGTAGTCGCCGCAGGCCGGGCACCAGGTCGGCCTGACCGGCCCCTTGAATTCGGCGGCGGTACGGGTGGTCATCGACGCCATACCTCCTGGAGCGCTGCGCCGGCGGCGGGCCGGGTCGGCGGTCGGTCGCCGGGGCGCGGGCGGGCGGCGGGCCGGGTCGGCGGTCGGTCACCGGGGCGCGGGCGGGCGGCGAGGATTTCCTCGGCACGGGCCAGTATCTCGCCGGGCCGCATCGGCACCCCGTCGTATTTCAGACAGCTCTCCAGCTTCTCGGCGAAGCCGGCTTCCCTGCGGATCAGGCCGGCGAGTTGGCCGGTGGCGTTCTGCTCCACCACCAGGATGCGTCCGGCGCGCTGGAATCGCTCGGCGACGGCGGCGGTGGGGAAGGGGTGCAGGGCCTTGACGTGCAGATGGGCCACCGTCCGCCCGCCGGCCGCCAGCGCCCGTCGCGCCTCGGAGATGGCGCCGTGGGTGCTGCCCCAGCCCACCAGCAGCAGTTCCGGTTCGGGGGCGCCTTCGTACCGGAGGCCGATGGCCGACAGGTCCAGGCCGCGGAGCTTGCCCAACCGCTTTTCCATCATGCGGGCACGGGTCTCCGGATCCTCCGTGATGTTCCCCGCCTCGTCGTGCTCGTCGCCGGTCACCAGGTGGCGGCCGTTGGGTTGGCCCGGTAGGGCCCGGGGGGACACCCCGTCCTCGGTGAACCGGTAGCGCTTGTATCCGCCGGGTTCACCAGGCCGACCGGGACCATCGAGCCCACCCGGTCCGGCGGTTCCGGCGGCCGGAGCGGCTCTGGGGGCCGGAGTGGTTCCGCCGACGAGGGCGCCCCGTTCGATGTGGACGCGGCCGCAGTCCAGCCCGGCCACGGACTGTTTGGCCAGGCCCAGGGCCAGGTCGGAGGCGATCAACACCGGACACTGGAGGCGTTCCGCCAGGTTGAAGGCCTCCGCCGCCAGGTGGAAACAGTCCTCCGGCGTGGCCGGGGCCAGCACGATCCGTGGGAAGTCGCCGTGGGACCCGTAGATCGTTTCGTTCAGGTTGGCCTGCTCCGTCTTCGTCGGCAGGCCGGTGCTGGGACCGCCGCGCTGGACGTCGACGACGACCACCGGGGTTTCCGTCATGCCCGCCAGGGAAAGCGCCTCCATCATCAGCGAGAAACCTGGGCCGGAGGTGGCCGTCATCGCCCGCACCCCGGCGTAGCCGGCGCCGATGGCCATGGTGACGGCCGCGATCTCGTCCTCGGTCTGGACGACGGCGCCGCCGCAGCGGGGGAGGTGGCGGATCAGCCAGGTCATGATCTCCGTGGCCGGGGTGATGGGATAGCCGGCGTAGAACCGGCACCCGGCGGCCAGGGCGCCCATGGCCAGGGCCTCGTTACCGGAAAGGAACAGGCGCCGCCCGTCGCCGGCCGGGGCCTGCGCCGCGTCGGCCGGCACCGGCCCGCTGGGCGTCGCGGACGAAGCCGGCGCCACGTCCCCCGCCGGCGCCGCGGCGGGCGGCAGCCGGAGGACTGCGCCGCGCAGTTCGGGCGACCACTGGGCCGCGGCGGCGAAGCCCTTGTCCAGGGCGGCCAGGTTCTGCTCCAGCACCCGGCCGCCCTTTCGGCCGAACTTCCGCTCCAGTGCGGCGGCGAAGACCTCCCGCGGCAGGCCCAGCAGCCCGGCCGAGAGGCCGAGGGCGACCACGTTCTTCATTATTGGGTTCCCGGCCGCCTTGGCCAGGTCCGTCAGCGGCACCGCCGCGAAGCACATGCCGTTGCCGGTCGTGGCGTCGGGTTGGAAGGCGGCGTCGTGGACCACCAGGGCGCCGGCGGCCAGCCGGTCCCGGTTGTCCGCGATACTTTCCGGGTCGAGGGCCACCAGCACGTCCAGGCGGTCGCCCTCGCAACGCACCGGCCAGGCGGCGGCGCGCACCGTGTAGGTGGCCTGTCCGCCCTTGATGCGGGAGGGGAAGTTGCGGAAGGCGTACACGTGGTAACCCAGCCGGTGCAGGGCGCGGGCGAAGATTTCCCCCGTGGAGTCGATGCCCTCGCCCGACTGGCCGCCCACGGCCCAGGACAGGGTTTGATCCGTCTGTCGATCCATCGGTTCGGAGCCCCTTGTGAACAACCCGTTCTTGCACAATAGGATGGGCCGGCGCAGGGGTTTTCATGTCAAGAGATGTCGAAACCGGTTCGTCCCTTGTCGAGAAGCATCCACGATAGGCCCAACCTTCCCGCGCGTTGTTTCGGTTTTCGGTGCAAAGGCGGGTCGGAGTCGGGCGGCCCCACCCTGGCGCGACAGGCTCATTAACCACGGTTATATTCCAGGGCTGCAATCACTTGCCGCACAAGGCTTTCGCGACTCATGCACGACCCTTATGCATGACGGTAACATGCACCA
>DYIH01000283.1 GCA_020723785.1 Thermaerobacter marianensis | reverse complement strand
CCGCCAGGGGCCTGCCCACAGGAGGAAGCGGTGAAGCCGCGGGGGACTGTGGGAGGGCGGAGGGTATCTCCGGCACAAACCGAGGAACCATCCCGCGGAGGCAGTGGCAGTGGCCTGATGGAGCAGGCGATAGCCCCAGGTAACATGTGGGCCGCGTTGCGACGGGTTGAGCAGAACGGCAGCGCGCCTGGGATCGACGGGATGACAGTGCAGGACCTGCGACCGTACCTCAAGGAGCACTGGCCGCGCATCCGGGAAGCACTGCTCGACGGGACCCACCGCCCACAGCCGGTCAGACGGGTCGAAATCCCGAAACCCGGAGGCGGCGTGCGGCTGCTAGGCATACCCACCGTCCTAGACCGCCTGATCCAGCAGGCGCTCCTGCAGGTACTGACCCCCATCTTCGACCCGACGTTTTCACCCGCCAGCTTCGGGTTTCGCCCTGGACGGCGCGGACACGACGCGGTACGGGTGGCGCGGCGGTACGTGCAGGAAGGCTACGGATGGGTCGTCGACCTGGACCTGGAGAAATTCTTCGACCGGGTCAACCACAACATCCTGATGGCCCGCGTGGCGTGCAAGGTATAGGATAAACGTGTGTTGCGGCTGATCCGCCGGTACCTGGAGTCGGGCGTCCTCATCAACGGGGTAGTCATGGCGACCGAGGAGGGCACGCCGCAAGGCGGCCCCCTGAGTCCGCTACTGGCCAACATCCTGCTGGACGACCTGGACAAGGAACTGGAGCGGAGAGGTCACCGGTTCGTGCGGTATGCGGACAACTGCAACATCTACGTCCAAAGCCGCCGGGCCGGGGAGCGGGTGAAGGAGAGCATCGCGGCCTTCCTCAAGGAGCGGCTGAGACTCACGGTGAACGAAGCCAAGAGCGCGGTGGACCGGCCGTGGCGGCGGAAATTCCTCGGCTTCAGCCTGTTGCCGGGGCAGACCGTCCGCATCCGGCTGGCGCCCCAGACGCTCGAACGGGTGAAGGACAGGATACGGCAACTCACATCCCGCACCCGGAGCCAGAGCATGGAGGAGCGCATCCGGGCCATCAACAGCTGCCTAGGCGGCTGGGTGACCTACTTCGCCCTAGCGGAGACGCCAACGTCGTTTCAAGAACTGGACAAATGGCTCCGGCGGCGGCTCCGCATGTGCCTTTGGAAGCAGTGGAAGCGGGCTTACACCCGATTCCGCAACCTCCGCTCCCTTGGCTTACCCGAATGGGAGGCCTGGGAGGGCGCTGGCTCCCGCAAGGGATACTGGCGTCTGACTGGCTCGCCACCGCTACAGAAAGCCCTGAACATCGCCTACTGGGCTGCCCAGGGCCTTCTACGTCTCAGCGAACGCTACCACGCCGTTCGTCAAGCTTGGTGAACCGCCGGATGCGGACCCGTATATCCGGTGGTGTGAGAGGACGGGGAGCGTGACGCTCCCCTCCTACTCGATGCGCCCCTCATGGGCGTCCCCTGCGGGGCGAGGCAGCCCGAGCCCACTAGCCAAAGACAACGGTGCTCGCCGCGAGGCGGGATGGGAGGGAAGCCGGAGGAAAGCCGCAAACCGAGGAACTTGCCACCTGCCTAAGGCCGTCCGGACTGGGTCGTCTGGCCGGGGTTGAGTCGGCCGTGGTTTGGCTGGCTTTGCTGTTGCCCCTCGCTCGCGGCCAGAGCGGTTGTCCTCGGGAGAAGGCCGCCGACCGAACACGAGGCGGGGGATATCCGGGACGCCGATTCGGTCACCGAGATAAATGAGATCCTCCGCCTGAATGTTGGCGATGGCTCGGGCGGGGTTTACGGCACGCTGACCCCTGTCAGCCCCAGGTGGCGGGCCAGGGCAAGCAAGCGCCGATCCGAAGTGACGTATTCGTCGGGCTTGGTGAGGAGGGCGACGCTGAGTTGGAGGGCGTCAAGCGTGCGGAGGCCATGATGGTCTGCGTGCTGCCGCAGCAGCGAGCAGGCAAGGTCGCCGTGCTGAGGC
>DYIH01000282.1 GCA_020723785.1 Thermaerobacter marianensis | reverse complement strand
AGCCCTGCCCGATGGTCGTCGGTGGGCCCTCGCCGTTTTCATCACTCGTGGCGCTATGGATTGGGTTCGGGCTCGCCGGGGCGCCGGTAATGGCCGCTGCGGCCGCCCTTCTTCTCGACCAGGCGGATGTCGCCGATCACCATTTCCTTGTCCATGGCCTTGCACATGTCGTAAATGGTCAGGGCCGCCACGGATACCGCGGTGAGGGCTTCCATCTCCACCCCCGTCGCGGCGGCCGTCTCCACCCTCGCCTCGATTTCCACCGCGCCGGCCCCGGCGTCCGCCCGGATGTCGATCCGCACCGACGTCAGGGGCAGGGGATGGCAGAGAGGAATGAGTCGGGACGTTTCCTTGGCGGCCATCACACCGGCGATCCTGGCCGCGGCCAGCGCGTCGCCCTTCGGCACCGTGCCGGCCGCCAGCTCCCGCAGCGTCTCCGGGCGCATCGCGACCCGGCCCCGCGCCACGGCCGACCTGAGAGTAACCGGCTTGGCGCCGACGTCCACCATCCGCACCCGCCCCTGCTCGTCGAGATGGGTCAGCCCGCCGGCCGGCGGCGCACCTCCGTCGGCGTGGATCATCGCATCCCCGACCCCCCTTCCATTCCTGGGTAATTCTAATGCCGCGACCCGGCTGTTGTAAAGGTGTGGCCGAATACGCGCCGGCCCGTTCGCCCATGAAAGCTCGATGTAGATGTATCATAATGAGGTGGTGATATGATCGACCGGGGGAGCCGATGATCCAGGATGACCAAGAGACGGCAGGATCGTGAAAACCCGCGGCGTCCGCACGACCGGCACGCAGCGGATCGACGCGGACAACCCCCCTCGCCTCGCCCCCTCCAGACCGGCTGGGGCGGCGTCGCGGACTGGTACGACAGGCTCGTCGGGGACAGGGGCAGCGAGTACCACCAGCGCGTGATCATCCCCGGCGTGCTGCGGATGCTGGAGGCGGGGGACGCCAAGCCCGGGGCTCGCGGCGGGCAAAGGCGGGTGCTGGACCTGGCTTGCGGCCAGGGCGTGCTGTGCCGCAGGCTGGCGCAGGAAGGCTACGAGGTCACCGGGGTGGATGCGGCGCGGGAGCTGATCGAGGCGGCGAGGCGCCGCAGCGAGGCGGACGGGCTGTCGATCCGTTACCTGGTGGCGGACGTCACGAACCTGGCCGGCGAGCGGGGGCGGTTGCGGGAGGGGATCGGGCCGGAATCGTATGACGCGGCGACCATCGTCCTGGCGGTCCAGAACGTCTCGCCGCTGTCACCGGTGTGGCGGGCATGCCGCGCGGCCCTCAAGCCGGGCGGGCGACTGATCGTCGTGATGGTGCACCCGTGCTTCCGCGTGCCCGGACAGTCGCACTGGCACTGGGACGAGACGTCGGGCACGCATTCCCGCCTCGTAGGCGGGTATCTCACGAGCGGCAGGGTGGAGATCAAGACCCACCCGGGGCTTGCCGCCCACGGCAAGGACGACCGGGCAACGATCCATTTCCACAGACCCTTGCAGGCATACGTGAACACGCTGGGGAATGCGGGGCTCCTGATCGATCACCTGGAGGAGTGGACCAGCCACAGGACCAGCACGCCGGGACGGAGGGAGGCGGCGTTCGACCGCATACGGAAGGAGATCCCCCTGTTCCTGGCCCTGCGAGCGCGGAAGGTGTGAACGCCGCGGGCGGTTCCCGCCGTTCCAGAGGCGTCCGGCTGCCGGCCGCGTCTCACAGGGGCAGATGCTCCGGCGCGCTCACCACGCAGTTGCCCCCTTTGCCCCTGGCCAGGCTCATGGCCAGGTCGGCCTTCCGGATCAGCGCCTGCAGATCGCCGGGCCTGTCGATGCCGTCCACCGCCACGCCGATGGAGATGCTGAGCTGGACGGGGCATTCCTCGCCGATGTCGGTGGGGATTTCGACGACCCCGCCGATGCCTTCCCGCACCCTCTCGGCCAGGGCGACCGCCTCCTCCTCGCCGGCGGCCGCCGCCAACACCAGGAAC
>DYIH01000281.1:1306-1986 GCA_020723785.1 Thermaerobacter marianensis | reverse complement strand
GACGCCACCGATCGGGCGCAGATCCACGAACTCATGACCCTGGGGGAGCTGGCCGACCGAGCTTGGAAGGCCGGCGTGCAGGTGATGATCGAGGGGCCGGGCCACGTCCCCCTGGACCAGATCGAGGCCAATGTGCAGCTGGAGAAGCGCCTCTGCCACGGCGCGCCCTTCTACATCCTCGGCATGCTCCCGACCGACGTGGGCGCCGGCCACGACCACATCACCGGCGCCATCGGCGGGGCGGTGGCCGCCGCCGCCGGGGCCGACATGCTCTGCTACGTGACGCCGGCCGAGCACCTGGGATTGCCGGACATCGAGGATGTCAAGGCCGGGCTGGTGGCCTTCCGCATCGCCGCCCATTCGGGGGACCTGGTCAAAAAGGTCAAGGGCGCTTGGGAATGGGACCGAGAGATGAGCAAGGCCCGCAAGGCCCTGGACTGGGAGCGGCAGATCGCCCTGGCCATTGACCCGCACAAGGCTCGCTGGTACCGGGAAACCCGCAACCCGAAGAACATGCTGGAGTGCACCATGTGCAGCAACTACTGCGCCATGCGCGTGGCCAGTGAGACCTTCGACAAAACGGCCTTCGAGGTGTGTTAGATGTGAGGCGGCGCCCTCCGAGAGTGATCCGTGGAGCGTGGACTGTTACACCCGACGGGTGTGGCAGCCCACGCGGCGGG
>DYIH01000281.1:0-1296 GCA_020723785.1 Thermaerobacter marianensis | reverse complement strand
GCATATCCTGCGGCTTGTCCCGCCGCTCGTCGATGAATACCTGGGTGATGACCCGCTCCACTCCCTCCCGGAACGGAACCCGGTGCATGCGGCGCACGACGCCCAGCACCTGCTCCACGTCGCCTTCAAGGATGGTGGAGGTGGGGGTGATCCGGGCCTGCACGCCGGGCGTTTCCTCGGCGACGCGAAAGCAGGCGGCCACGGTGCTGCTGAAGCTGGCGCTGTCGGTGCCCACCGGAACGATCTTGATCTCCGCGATGGCCATGTCGTTAACCTCCTGTTGCCTCCCACGCAAAGCCATCAAGCCTGACGGGACTAGCATGCCCCTGCCGCCGGTGTGCCATGCCGCTGCAGATGCGCCGCCGCGATTGTGGTAAAATAAGGCCGAGTTCCACCCCGTCGCGTCCGGGGACGCGGCGGGGATACGATGAGAGGAGGGCTTGACCCGTGCGTGAAAAAATCGAGGCCGTTCTGAACAAGATCCGTCCCGCGTTGCAGATGGACGGGGGCGACGTGAGCCTGGTGGACGTCGACGAGGATAACGGTATCGTGACCGTCAGCCTGAGCGGGGCCTGCGGTGGCTGCCCCATGTCGACGCTGACGCTCAAGATGGGAATCGAACGATCCATCAAACAGGAGATCCCCGAGATCAAAGAGGTCGTCGCCGTCTGAGTCGCGGCCGCCGGCAAAACCGCCGGCCGAGCGGCCCGGACGATCCGGGCCGGCTTGCTGTGCAGCGGACGTGCCAGTCGCGTCACGATGGTTATTGGAGGGCGTCGCCCGCGTCGATCGCGCCTCGATGCGCTCAACGAAGGGGGTGGTCGGCATGGCGGAACGGCGGGTCGTCGTTTACACTTTGGACGCCTGACCGTCCTGCGCCCAGGTGAAAGCGTGGCTTTCACATCAGGAAGTTCCCTTCGAAGAGAGGAACGTTTTCCGCAACAGGGGCTATTGGCGGGAGTTGGTCGACGATCTGGGCTACACCACCGTCCCGGTCATCCGGGTGGACGACCGGGTCATCGCCGGATTTGATCAGCGCCAGCTCAAGGAAGCTTTAAATATTAAATAAAAATGCTACAAATATCTGGCCGATCCCCTGTATCGGGGTTATCCAGACCGTAGGGATCGGCGCAGCACTACTGGCGGCGCGACCGACCGGCACAGGGAGGCGCATGCCATGCTGACGGTCACCGCCGGCACGAGTGAGAAAATCAAGGAAATCCTCGCCGAGAGGAGTGTCACGAGCGATGAAAACGGCGAAGGCCCGCCGACGACCTTCGGGCAGGGCTCGGCCTG
>DYIH01000004.1 GCA_020723785.1 Thermaerobacter marianensis | reverse complement strand
CTTCAACCAGGACCCGCCGGGGACGGTGCTGCGAAAGATTCGGGTGCGCGACCAGGCGGGCAACGTGGGGCAGGTGGCGCTGTGGATCATCCTTCCGTGAGATCATTAAACCCTGAACAAGAAAAAACTGAACACCAAAAAGCAGAAGCACCAAGGTCCGACGGTTCTCCGGCGGACCTTGGTGCTTTGAGGAGGGAGCAATTGTGAAGCGACGACTGTTCGCATTGTTGGCGGCCGCCGCGACCGTCCTCGGCTCTATGCCGTTGCCGGCGGCGGCCCACTACATCACGCCGGCCGGCTACCGGGTCGAGTGGACTGGAGCCGGCCAGACCGTCCGTGTCTATGACCAGACGGGCGCGCTGGCCTATGAAGGTGCGGCGCAGATGAACGCCGGCGGGCGGTTGGTGCCGCCAAGCCCTTACGGCGACGGGGCGCCGGAGTACTACTACTTCGACCGCCCGGACCCCGACACGCCGACCGAGAAGATCACCGGGTACTGGGGCGAGGTGCCGATCCTGCGCGACGGCCAGTTTGTAGGCTGGGGGTTGCCTGGCAGGTCAATTATGACCGCCTGCGGGTCGTACCGCGTCCGGAGACCGGGTTGGCCACCGACCGCTGGATCGATACCTGGGCCGGCCCGTACTACGCGCCGGGCGTGACGGTACCTACACCGATTACCCTGTCCTCCGGCGGCGGCGGTGGTGGCGGGGGCGGCAGCAGCCCGCCGCCTGGCCCCGCGCCGGTCGAGATCAGCAGCCTGACGGTGCCGACGGTAGTCTATGCGGGCGATCCGATCACCATCCAGGCTATCACAAGTGGTCCGGTGGCCTCCGTCACGGCCTCGATCTACGGCGGGAGTGCGGCGCTAACCAACACCGCGCCGGGCACATGGAGCGGCACGCTGGCCGCGCCGCCGGCGTTGGGCACTTACACGATCACGGTGACCGCGACAGGCACAAGCGGCCAGACGGCGAGCAAGACGGCGAGCATCGAGGTGGTTCAGGCGCCGCCGCGGATTGTGTTTAGCCAAAACCCGATCCCATGGCCGCAGGTTGTGGTGACGACGGCCGCGCCGCCGGGGCCGCTGTACCAGGCGGATACGGCAGGGCTGACGCTTGCCGCAACGGTATATGCTCCTGAAGATACCGTGGCCGTCACCGTATATTACCCGGACGGATGGCCTACCCCCGCTACAGAGTGGACGTGGAGTTGCTCCGGGCCGGACTGCGTGGTTTCTTACACTCAGGTCTCGCCTGGCGTGTGGACCGAACAGGTGGTATTGCGTGGTTATTCTGGCCTCCCGCCCGGCAACTACCCGTTCCTGGCGGTGCTCGATAAACCTGGTGGCCAGCAATCTGTACAGGGGTATCTCACCTTGAGCGGGCGTCCGAAGGTGTGGTGGTGGGGGTTCTGGGACACCAAACGGGGGATGGTATTGGCCGCAGCCACCGGATACGCGCCGGAATCCGAATTGCGTGCCGAAGTGGTGTTCCCGGACGGCACCGCGATCCAGTACCCGGACGGGCAATCCTGTACGGAGTACCCAGGCAGTTATGGGGGCGACGGATTTACCTGGTCCCCATGCTGGCCGTCAAACCCGTCCTGGGTGCCGCCGGAGGGGCGGTATCCGTACCGTATCCGGGTAGGAACAGCGACCTTGGGCTGGACGGATGAGCAGGTCGTTGACGTGTATGCCCCGTTGGCTGAGATCACCAATGTCGTGTTCGACCCGGCGCTTGTCGCGCCAGGGCAGACGGTCACGGCGACGGTATACACGACCGTGGCGGCGCAAGCGGTGCAGGTGGGTTACGAGCAGCCTCCTGCGACAAAGGTCGGGGATGGGATATGGCAGTACACGTTCAATGCCCCAACGACGCCGGGAACTTATCAATGGCGTGTGCTGGTGTGGGGGCCGAACGATCCGCTGATCCCGGATAATACCTCCGGATATGACGGCAGGCTGAACGGCTACGACAAGGTGCCGGACGACCGGCGCTTTGTCCCGTTGACGGTCCAATAGCCACGGTACAGCAAGGACAAGGGCGGCCAGGAGGCCGCCCTTGTCTATCAATACCGAGCAGCAATAGAGGGGCGCCCCCATCTCTCAATACTGAAGGAGGGACCATTGTGCTTGTCCGTGTAGAAAAGAAACGCATCGAGTTCGGCCCGCCGCGTGAGATATACGTCTATAGGTGTGAAAAATGCGGGAGGGAATACCGCATCGTGAAACGGTGGCGCGGATCGCCGCCGCCTGGCGGTATCCGATGCGACTGCGGCGGCACGATCCCCTTCTAACCCGGCAAAACCCTGTCAGTCCGAACAGGTGAACGCCCAATGCTCTGGCAAAGAAGGTGGCCGCTGTTGCACCAGACGCCGTACATCGCGTTTCAGCCCATCATCTCACTGCGCCACCGCAACATCCGGCTGCTTGGATACGAAGCCCTGCTCCGGCACCCTGAGCACCCGCCCGCCGCGCTGTTCCAAAAGGCAGAGGAAGCCGGCCTGGCGGTCATGGCCGACCTGGCGGCGGTCAGCCTGGCCCTGGCGGCTGCCCCTCGCGGCGCCCGGCTGTTCATCAACCTGACCGAGCAGACCCTTCAGTCCATTCTGGACGGTGCCCGGCTGCCGTTCCCAACTCGCCGGCAGCGGCTCGTCTGGGAAATCCCCGAGCGCCGGGCCGCCGCTGGGTTTGCCGATTCAGCTTCGCGGGAGAGCCTTGCCGCCCTTCGCTACCTCCTTGACGGCGAGATCGCCCTGGACGATGTTAGCGAGGACCGCGACGGGCTGCTCCTGCATACCCTCGCCCCGGACTGGATCAAGCTGGACAGGTCGCTGGCCGGCGGCTGCGCCCAGGACCGGGAGAAGCAGCGCCGCATCCTCAGCCTGATCGGGGTGGCCCGCATGACAAAAGCGCGTGTTGTGGCAGAAGGGGTTGAGCGGGCCGATGACCTGCTTTGTCTCCAGGAGCTTGGGGCGGACGCTGTTCAGGGCTGGATCGTGCAGCCGTTTGAGACGGGGCAGAGGAGCCAGGGCCGGCCTGTGCGGGCGCTGCCCGCAGCCAGGGCCGCCAACTAATGAAGCGGGGGATTTAAGGTGCGCCGCCACATGGCCATTGCTGCAGCAGCCCTGGTCCTGGCGTCGCTCGTCCTGGCCGCTTTCGCCGCACGGGCGCTGACCGTCCAGACCGCAAACCCCCTCTGGCTCCAGGAGCATTTCACGGACACCGCCTCCGTAACCGCAGCCGGCGGGGCCTGCATCGACACGGCGGCGCCCGGCACAGCCCGGCTTTGCGAAACCCCGTGGGCGCTGGCGACCGACCCCGCCCGGCCGCGGTATTTCGTCGCCGACCGCCAGGGGCGGGCCTGGCTGTTCGCATCAGACGGCGACGCCGTTACCGACGTATCCGGGCTGCTCCCGGCAATTCCAGGCGCCGTCTATGACGCCGTCTGGGGGGCCGATGCCCTGGCCGTCCTGACCGTGGACGGGTGGGTGTACGGATATGCTCAGGACAGCAGCGGGAGGCTGGCGGCGGCACCGGGGTATCAAGTGCGGGTTCCGGGCGCCGTCTCCGTTGCGGCCGGTCTGGGGCTGCTTCTGGCAGCCGGCCCGGCATCCGTCTCCGCCTACGCCTGGGACGGCGCGGGACTGCGCCGCCTCCCGGCGCTGGACCTGGCCGTTGCGGTTCGGCAGATACGGTTGAACCTGGACGGGACGCGCCTCCTGGCCGTGATGCCTGACGGCCGCCTCCAGACCTGGGGGCAGGCAGAGGCCGGCTGGATTCCGGGGCCGGGGCTGGATGGGCCGGTGCTGGCGGCAGTCTTCATGCCCTCCGGCGCCGGGCTATGGACCGGCGGCGGCTCGGCAGTCCGGGCCTGGGCGTTCTCGCCGGACGGCGGGCTGGCCGAAATCGGTTCCTGGCGGATCGCCGCTCAGGCGCGGGCGGCTGCGCCCGGCTTCGGCGGCCAGGACGTTATTCTCCTGACCAACGGAGGGGCGGATTACTATGCGGCCGGGCCTGACGGAGCGAGCCGGATGAGCGGCTATTCGGCGGCCATCACTGCCGCCGCGGCCTATGAGCCGCAGGGAACCGTGACCGGCGCCGTCTACAACGCAGACCACATTATTGACATGCTCCGCGTGGAGGCTCAGGAGACATTGCCGCCGGGGACCGGCACGGCCTATGAGGTCTCAACGGACTGCGGCGCGACCTGGACGGCGGCGCCGGTCAACACCAATGTTTCGGTTCCTCCCGGCTCCTGCATCGCCTGGCGGGTGACGCTGGCGACCACGGATTCAGGCGCCACCCCGGCGGTTGATGTCGTGGACGTGTACGAACTGGCTCAGCAGACCAGGGTGGCGCAGCAGGGAGAGGTAATCTTACGGCTGGTTCAATAAAGAAAGAGGAGGATTTGGCGTGACGGACGACTACGCAGTCTGCGCCTGCTGCGGCAGACACCAAAATGGAATGCGGGTTTACGTTTGCGGTGCCTGCGGCGAAACGGTCTGCGGGGGCTGCTTAGCGCTCGGAGCAACTCAACCCGCTGAATGCAAACGATGCTACAGCCGCCGCATCGGTCTGGGTGGCGGCCGGTGCCCGCATTTTCACGCGCCGTCATGGCCCTGGCGCCCGGCCGCATCATAGCAAAAAACGGAGCGACTGAGGTCAGCAGACCAGGGCGGCGGAGCAGGGCGAAGTAGTCCTGCGGCTAATCTTATAAACAAGGAAGGTCAGCGTGATGGATGATCAAAAATGCCCTTACTGCAAATGCACGTGCACGGCTTCGGCCTGGTACGAAGGGGAACATGCGCTTCGCGCCGCGCGCACCCGCTGCGGGGAAGAGTATTCGATATGGGAAGAAGATGAAGACACAGACGAGGAAGACTGAAGATGTTCGGCTATCTGCTGGCCCTTGCGCTGCTGGCGGCGCTGTTCTTTGCATTGCGGCGGCTTCAAGCGGCGGAGACCGCCCTTACCGCCGAGCGCGTCCGCCGCGTGTCCGCCGAACGGGCGCTGGCCCAAGTCCAGTCCGCTCACGCCTGGGCCGCGGAACGGGCCGAGCGGGACGCCCTGACAGGCTTGGCCAACCGCCGGGCTTTTGAACAGGCGCTGGCCTCCCTGGCTGCCCGGTCGGTCCCCGCCGCCTTGGTCATGCTGGACATAGACCACTTTAAAAGCCTCAACGACACCGAGGGGCATGAGGCCGGCGACGCCGCCCTGGTTGCCCTGGCCGAAGTACTGCGGTCCTGCACGCGGCCGGGGGACCTGCCGTTCCGGTATGGCGGCGAAGAGTTTGGTGTGCTGTTGCCGGGCCTGGGGGCGGAGGCGGCTGTCCGGGTGGCGGAGCGGATCAGAGCCGCGGCAGAGGCGCGGCTGCCTAGAACGGTGTCGGCGGGCGTGGCCTATGCGCCTCCGGTTTTACATGAAAAGCTGGTGGCCGAGGCAGACGCGGCTCTGTACCGGGCCAAACGCGGCGGCCGGAACCGGGTGAACTATGCCACGGAAGAGGGGGGTTAAGATGTCTATTGTTCCTGGATCGGTGGTGGAGCGGCATTTCATCATCTTGAGGCGGGAAGGGAATGTGGTCTTAACACGGAACATAGACGGGTCGGCCACACCATTCACCACACACCTGGTCGGCAATAACGGCCCTGGGCGGGAGTACATCGTCCTGGGGCATTACTTTACGACGCTGGAAGAGGCGGAGCAGGACTTCATCGCCCGGTGCCAGAAGCAAGCGCGCTGACCGGAACGCGCTACAATATCCGTCAAAGGACAACGCTTGAAGGAGAGAAGGCGGTTGACTCGATCCGCGAAAACAGGCCGGCAGCGGAACCCCTTTAGCGGCCAGCGCCAGCGCAGCATTCGCTCGACGGCTACCCAGGTCCATCGCCCGGTCACGGCCTACCGCCGTGGGGCGCCGGATGTGACCTGTGAGGTATGCGGCCGGCCGCTGGATGCCGGCCAGGTGCGTCGGTGCGCCCGGTGCGGGGCTGTGATATGCTGGAACTGTATTTCTCCTGAGAGCAAGCTGTGCCGGTCATGCCGGGAGGAGGGCAGTGAGGATGCAAAACCTTGAAGAAGAGGCGGACGGCGAACCTGTTGAAACCCCGGCCTGCCCGGCGTGCGGGGGCGAGGGGCTGCCGCTCGGAATCCTTGGCCGCCTGGCCTGGTTCCGATGCCGGGACTGCGGGACTGAGTTTTCCCTGACACAAAGCTAGTCCGAAAAAGGCTTTCCTGACACCCGAAGACGGCGGGGGTATATCCTACCTACTCCCCGCCGTTTTTCTCATGTCAGAGGTCTACCCGTGACTACGGGTAAGCATCGAAGAGGAGTGGATCATCCCTATGCCCGCGCTCTTCAAAAACGACATCCGATACTGGCGCCGGAAACGGGGCCTGACGCAGGAGGAGCTGGCCCGCCGGGTTACATCCACCGGCAAATGCAAGGTCAGGCAACAGGCGGTGAGTGACCTGGAGACGGGCCGGGCGCTCCCGACCGAGGCCGAACTTGAAGCCTTATGCGAAGCGCTGGGGGTGCGCCGGGCTGATCTTTACCGGGCTGGTATCCTGGACCTGATTGCAGACGCTTCGCGGCAGCAATAAATCAAAATGTTGCACAAACTCAAACTATATGTTATAATCAAATCAAGCATGATGATGAACAGGGGGCCGGGGCAATGAACAAGGTGATGAACGGTGACAAGCTGGCGGCCGCGATGGAGCGGTTTCGCACTGGCATTGAGGCGCTGTTTGCCGGCGGACGTGTAGAGGAATTCCTTCGGTTCGCGGCATCCTTTCACCACTACAGTTTCTCCAACACCCTCCTGATCTTTATCCAGCGACCTGCCGCAACCTGCGTCGCCGGGCTGCGCAAGTGGAACGAGATGGGCCGCTGGGTGCGAAAAGGCGAGAAAGGCATCGCCATTCTGGCCCCGGTGCTGGTGAAGAAAAAGTTCACGGTGATCGACGAAACCACCAACACCGAACGCGAAGAAGAGCGGGAGGTCCTGGTGGGCTTCAAATGGGTCTACGTGTTCGATGTGGCCCAGACGGAGGGCAAGCCGCTGCCGCGCCTTGTTGAGCACGTGACCGGCGAATCCCACGCGGACCTGTTTGACCGCCTGGCTGCCGCGTCGCCGGTGCCCGTGCGGCTGGGGGACACCGGCGCGGCCAACGGCTACTTCGACAAGCTGCGGAACGAGATCGTCGTCTCCCCGCATCTTCCCGGAAACATGAGGATCAAGACGCTGCTCCACGAGATTGCCCACGCGGTGGCCCACGGGAGGGACGGCGAGTACCGCGACGATGCGTACAGCATGGGGGAGGTTGTCGCGGAGGGCGCCGCGTTCCTGGCGGCGGCGCAGCTTGGCCTGGACACCGCCGAATATAGCCTCGGCTACGTTGCTTCATGGGGAAAGGACTTGAAGGCCATCCTGGCGGCGGGCGAGAAGATGATGCGGGTGGCCCGGCAGATCATCGAGCGGGTTGAGAAAACGTTGGTTCGCCAGCAGGTGGCGTAGGCGTGAGCATTGAATCTATGGATCTACGGTGGCAAGGCGCGATAAAAACCGGCACTGAAGTTCGCTGGCCAGAAAGAACTAAAGGAATGATAACAGGCGTTGTTGTGGCCTTCCTGCCGGAAAGAGAACGATTAACCGACTTTCTTCCTCCAGACACACCAAAGAATAAAATCCATGCGAAAGATCGAGAGCGGGACATACACCGCTACTTGATCGCTGTTCACACGCCTGACGGCATTCATTATTACGCTCCAAGAGCAGTGGATGTGCATATTCATAACCCCGGTGCGCCTTGTTACACTGTTGACGAAATCCGCCGCGGGATGCAATAAACTTGCGAGGCGGCGCAGCCAAGCGGCCAGGCAGCGGTCTGCAAAACCGCAGCGGCGCTCCGCGGATCGCTGCTATCACCGACACAAACGGCAGACAGCCTCTACAGATTAATTGGGAGGAGGGCCGACTCAATATGCTCCAAAAAGGTCAAGAGGTAATAATCAAGGGGTATCGCGCCCCGTTTAACAAAGGCACCGTGGTCCGAGTAGCTAAAGACGGCACTTGGATCGAAGTGCGCGGTCCGTTCGGATGCGGAGGATTTTCAAGAGTTCGCCGATTTTCGGCAGAAAAGATAATTAATTTAAACCTGCTAAAGGACGAACGCGGCGGCGCGGTCCTCTGGTTCACCGTCCTATTCCTGCCCCTTATGCTCATCGCCTTTGCCATCACCGCCGACTTTTACCGGGCCAGGCTCCACCGGGCGGAACTTCAGCAGGCCGCCGACGCTGCCGCCGTGTCCGCCCATCCTGGCGCCTGGATCACCGAGCGGGTTGACGCCAGGGGGCGGACCTGGAACAAGACAGTGACCCTGGACCCGGTGCAGGCCCGCGCTGCGGCTTTGGATGCTTTCTGGCGCAACGCCGGAGTGTCACGGGCGGCGAAGCTGCTTGATCAAATCCAGGCCGACGCCTTTGTGCCTGCGGGAGCAGCGGATGAGGTTGTCGTGACGGCGCAGGGGCGCGGCACTATGCCCTTCGCGCAGTTCGGGGGACGGAAAACCCAGGATTATGTAGTTGTGGCGCGGGCCAAAGCAATCCTCCGGTAAGCTCCGCGTTGCTATCCATAGGCATTCATTTTTATCCATAAGCATCTATCCCTATCCATAGGCATCCATCCCTATGCAAAAACCCTGTCAGTCCCCTTAAGCGGAGGTGCTGTCATGCCCCGCAACATTCCTTCCCCGCTGGCCCGCTGGCTCGGGCGGGCCGGGACGCTGGAGGAGGCGCCGCGATGGCTGTGCGCCGCCTCCGAGAACTACCACCGGACCTGCCTGGTCACGCATTATCCCCAGGATTTCGAGAAGGGTGTCCTGGCTGTACTCATCCGGCTCGGCTTTCCGCTCCGGGTCACCGAATGCCTGACCCCAGCCGAGTTTGAGTTTAACCGCTGGGCACAGGCAAAGCTGACGCGCCTTGAAGCCACCATCGAAGAACGGGCTTCGCGCCCCGGCGGCGTGGTGCCGGAATCGGAGATCGGCGCGGCCCAGGCGCTGCGCCATTTCCGCACCCAGCGCATTGTCGGGGATGCCTGGCTGCTCGTCACGGTTTCCGCGCCTGACGAGGCGGCGCTGGATGAACGCGCCCGGCTGGTGCAGGCCGCGCTGCGCAGGATGGGCTGCGCCGTAACCTGGCTGGGGAAGGAGCAGCAGCCTGGATTTGACGCCGGATTCGTCCTCGGCGACACTGCCGGCATCCGCCGCACCCATGAGGGCTGGCTGGTTGACCCGCAGTCGGCTGCTCAGGCCCTGCACCCGGCTGTGGCCGGGACGCTCGACGACGGCCGGGGCGTCTACTTCGGCCACCGGATTGAAGACGGGTCGCGGACGGCTTTCGCATTGGCGGAAGGGGTTCACAACCGCAACATCATCATTCTTGGTGCATCAGGTGAAGGAAAATCAACCCTCCTGAAAGCCATCACGGCCGGCCTGCTGGCCGAAGGCTGGCTGGTGGTTGTCTTTGACGTGGACGGGGAGTACCGCGCCTTATGCGATGCGGTAGGCGGCGCCTGGATCGACCACTCGGCCGGGTCCGGGCGGTATTATGACCCGCTGGTCATCCCGCCGCCGTGCGGCGACAGGAACGTGGACATGCAGCGGATCGAGGACGCCTTGAACGGAGCGGTGATGGTGCTGTTGCTTCTTGCAGGGAACGCCGATGCCGAGGAACGGGCGGCGGCCGACCGGGCGGTGCTGGCCACCGTGGAGGCCGCAGGCGTTGACCGGGACAACCCCGGCACCTGGGACCGCCCCACCGGCGGGCTGCCTGCAGCATATCGGATGCTGCAGCAGGATACCGACCCCGGCGCCTATCGGCTGGCGAAGAAGCTGTGGCCCTATTTCGAAGGCACCCAGCGAAAGCTGCTGGCCCAGGTAGACGACGCGCCGGACACCCAAGTCCCGCTCATCGTCATCCACTTTGGCCCGGCCCGGCGGAAGGGGGCCGAAGCCCACGCGCAAGCCGTCAAAATGGCTTTGGCGACGCATTACTGCTGGGGGCTGATCCGGCGGGAGAGAGCCGTGGGCAGGCGTCCCGTAGCCATCAATTTCGAGGAAGGCCAGCGCCTGCTCCAGGACGAGGATATGTCGGGGTTTGTTCTTGACATCGCCACTGGCGTCCGCAAGTTCAACGGCATCTGCATCCTGGCAATGAACGAACCCAAAGTTCTGTTCGGGACCGCCGGGGGGCAGGGGCTTTGGGATAACAGCGCCGTTAAGGTGTTGTTCTGGATGGAGGAAGCGGCGTTGCAAGATGTCGCCCGGAACGCCAAAGTCCCGCAGCCGGTGCTGGACACCGTGGCCGCGCTTCAAGGCAGCCACGCCTTCGCTGTGCGGTATGCGGAAAAAGGATGGGATGTACTGCGGCTGCAACTGCCGCAAGAGGAAGTAAGTCTGTACAAGACCAGGGGATTGGAGGCCCGGTAGAAAGGAGACAACGTTTTGGACACCGTAAAGGAGATAACCCGCCAGGCGTACATGTGCCTGATTTTACGCTGGCTTTTATCGCACCCGCTCGGCTGGGCCGCGTTGACCGCAGCCTTTATTGTTGCTGTGGCGTTTCTGCCGGTAGCTGCGCTGGGCATGGTGATGCCGGCGGAATCGGTGTGGGAACAATTGCCGCCGGAGGTGCGCAGCCTCAACGACGACACCGCCATTGGCCCGGCGCCGGAATACACTCCGCCGAAAGCTCTCCGCTATCGGGAGATCGATCCGTTGGCGTTAATGGTCTGGCTGGAGCGCCGGGGCAGCTACCTGGCCGGACCGGAGTTCGTGGCCGGTTTCATCGAAGCCGGGCGCCGGCACAACATTGACCCCCGGCTTTTGGTGGCCATCACCGGGGCGGAGCAATCCTTCGTGCCGCGGCGCAACCCGAGCGCCTGGAAGATCGCCCAGAACCCCTTCAACGTATTCGGGTGCTGGTGCTCAACCAGCATCGGCTTTGCAACTAGCGCCCGGATCGCGGCGGCGACGGTAGCCAGGCTCTCGCAGGACATGCCGCCGGGGTACGACGCCATCCGGTGGCTGTCGGACCCGGCAAACCCCCGCGGGATGTACGCCACCGGGGTTGAGAACGAAGGAAAGCCCAGGCCCACCAGCCCGGCCTGGAACTGGATCAGGAACGTCAGCGGGTTCTTTGCTCAACTGAGGCGGGACATACCGGAGGAAAGGCTGCCAGAATCCGCCGGATCAAGAAGGTGACAAACCGTGCTTTCCATCCGCAATGACCTGCGTTACTGGCGGTGCCGGCGAGGAGTCAGTCAGAAAGCCCTGGCCGCACAGGTCCGCCTGAAGCAGCCAGATATTTCGGAATTGGAGACCGGCCGGGTTCTGCCCACTGAGGATGAACTGGACGCCATCTGCCAGACCTTGAATGTTGAACCGGACGACCTGTATTCCCGTGACGTGCTGGATGTGATCGCGGCTTACAGCCGCGGGCGCGATCCAAAGGAGGCGAGGCTGGCATGACGGATTTACTGATCGGCATGGCCGCCGCCCTAGGTCTGGGGCTTGTGGTCTCCGGGGCTGTGACGAAGCTGGCCGGAATGCTTTTGCGCGTCGGGAGCGTTCTGCTGCTCCTCTGGTTATTGGCCCGGCAGACGGGCACACACAGTCTGGGCGGAGTGCTTCAGGCGGCGGATCATATCCGGTGGCAGGTGCTGGACTGGTTTGTGAATCACAGCAAGGCTGCGGAAGGGATCGGAGCGCTGCTGCGAGGGGGACGGTGACGGCCGGTGGAGCCTGAGAAGGAATTTCACGAACCGGCCGTGCCTGGCCTAAGCGGAAGCGAGCAGGCTCTCCCCGTTATAGCGGCCTGGGTAACTGTTGCCCTCCTGCTGGTGGCCGGCTGGTATGCGGCGCCGGACCGCTTTCCAGTCCCCCTGGAGGACTTCGGCGTGACGCGGGACCGGGCGGGGGGCTGGCTGCGGGTGCTGGCGGGCGCCGAGGCCCTGCTGCTCTTGATGATCGGCGCCAGCCGGCGGGCGGTTTTGCGAGGGCTGGGCTGGACCGGGCGGCAAACGGCGCGGCTACTGGCCGCGGTGACGGCCCGCTGGGTCCGAATCGTGGACGACGACGGAAAAGCCTCTGCGCCCGCACCGGCAGCCCAGGAAAGCCGTGAAATTCCCGAATCCCTCGGCCCAGGGCTGCCGCCCTTGTCCCTGCTGAGCGCATCTGGCGCCGTGAGCGGGGCGCAGGCGGAGGCCGAATCCCTGGCCGCGCAAGTCCCCGCTGCCCTGGAGGCTCTGGGGGTGGCCGGCGTGCAGGTGCTGAACGCCCAGGCCGGCCCGCAGGCGGCCCTGGTCCTGGCCCGGCTGCCGGCAGAGGTCCGGGCTTCCGCCCTGGCCGCGCTGTCGGAAGACCTGGCGGTGGCGCTGGGAACGGAAGGGGTACGGGTGGCCGGGGTGGCGGGGCGG
Organism: Thermaerobacter marianensis; assembly: GCA_020723785.1. Taxonomy (GTDB): domain Bacteria; phylum Bacillota; class Sulfobacillia; order DYIH01; family DYIH01; genus DYIH01. The sequence goes on along the minus strand of DYIH01000004.1, from coordinate 9,725 downwards.
CCTGGGTGCGTGCGGCTGGAGTTCCCGCTGCGAAAGCGGCGGATGGTTTCGCTCCTGGAACTGGCTCCGGCGCTGGCCGAGGTGGAGGCAGGGGAAACCCCGCTGCTTGTCGGGTTGAGCGTTGACGGCACCCCGGTGGTCTCCCGGTTCTCCCACGCCGCTCATGTCCTGGTGGCGGGAGAGACGGGCAGCGGCAAAAGCATCTATCTGCACGGGCTGATCCAGGCCCTGCTCCTGTCCAGGCGGCCCGAAGAACTGCGGCTTGTGCTGATCGACCCCAAGCAGGTGGAGATGCCTGTCTATGAGGACGTTCCGCACCTGCTCCGGCCGGTGATCACGGACATCCAGGATGCCGCCGAAGCCCTGGAGACTCTGACCCAAGAGATGGACCGCCGGTACAACCTCTTCCGGGTCGCTCGGGTTCGCGACATCGGGGCGTTCAACACCAAGGGCGGCGGGGGAGAGGCCCTGCCGCGCATCATCTGCGTCGTCGATGAATTTGCCGACCTGCTGATGAGCGGAAAGAAGGAGGACAGGGAACACACGGAGGGGCTGATCCAGCGCCTGGCGCAAAAGGCGCGGGCTGCAGGGATACATCTGGTCCTCGCCACCCAGCGTCCCACGGCCAACGTCATCACAGGAAACATCAAGGCAAATGTGCCGACCCGCATCGCCTTCTCGGTGGCGTCGGAGGTGGACAGCCGGGTGATCCTCGATCAGGGGGGTGCTGAGGCCCTGGGCGGACGTGGAGACGGCCTGGCAGTCATCGCCGGGCGCCGGCCGGTTCGGTTTCAGGCTCCGTATTTGTCAGAGGAGGCGGTAGAACGGGTGGCGGCATGGTGGCGGGAAGGACGCGGGAACGCTCCGGCACCCCAAGCGTTTCGGATTATCGTCCCGGAGCCGGCGGAGGAGACCCCGTCCGGCGCCTGCCAGGAAGCCGAAGGCCGGGACCCGCTATACGAGGAGGCGGTGCGTTACATCTGCCGGCAGGGCAGTGCGTCGGTGCGGATGCTGAAAGAGCACTTCGCCATCCGCACCGACCGGGCAATGGCGATCTTAACAGCGATTGACGAGGAGGGCTGGCTGGGGCCTCCCCGCGGCCCGAAACCGCGTCCCGTTCTGCTCACGCCGGAGCAGCGGGAGCGCCGTGCGCGAGGGGAACGCATCCCGCCTGAGGAGATCGAGGGGAACGAAACAGCGTAAAAGCAGAAGACCCCCTCGGCACACTGTTCCCCGAAGCATTCCTGGGAGAGTTCCCCGGACGTTATCCATAGCTATAGAAACCTATCCATACCTATGCAAGCCGGGCTTCAGACCCGGCTTTTGACTTTTGAAGGGAGGCTCGCATATGGCGGCGAAAGAGACGGACATGAAGAGCAAGCAAGCGATGGATAAATTGCGCCTCCGTCTTCAGTTGGAGGGATGGTCCGTGCCGCCGGGGGGAGAAGCCCGGCTGGCGGCAGCCATAAGGGCGGTGATCCGTGATGCTTAAACTGATTGGCGGCAGAACAGCCGCGCTTGACCGGGTGGTGGAGGCTGTCGCCGCGCTGGGCGGAAGGGGCGGCATCGGCCTTCCTGGGGGCGCCACGGCAGCCGCTTATTTCCGCGTCTCCACCGAAGAACAGACGCTGGAGGACCGGAGCGGCCTGGACCGGCAGGTGCAGCGCGTGCATGAAGCGGCGCGGGCAGCCGGGCACTTCATTCCCGCCGACCTGATTTGGGCTGAGGATCACACCGCCACGACGATGAACCGGCCGGCGCTTCTCGATCTGTTGTCTTCCGCCGGTGCTGTGGCCAAACGTGCCTCCTGCGTCTGGTTTGAGGACATGGACCGGCTCGGGCGGGCGGGTGCTTGGGAGGCGGGTTGGGTGCTGCACCAGCTTCGCCAGGCTGGGCTTGAGCCGCGGTTTGCGTCTCACTCCAATGATGATATCTCAGCCTTCCTCTACGCTTGGAAGGCCAAAGAGGATAACGAACGCCGCCGGCTGTTCATCCGCCATGCCAACCTGAAGAAAGCTCGCGAAGGAAAGATCACAGCCAGGTCTCCCAAATATGGCTATCGGATCAATCGACAAACCAAACAATACGAGGTTGACGACTGCCAGGCTGAGGTTGTGCGTAACATTTTTCGGTGGTACGCCGTTGACGGCCTGTCCTTGCGGGCCATTTCCGCTCGGCTTCACGGTCCTAAAGACGGCCCGCCTCTGATCCCGTCTCCGACAGGCCGGGATTGGTGGCCGGTGGCCACGATCAGAAAAATGTTAACCGATGAAAGCTATATAGCCGGGGTGTTTTATGCCAACCGATGGGTTGAAGAGGGTAACAAACGCACTGAACGCCCAAAATCAGAATGGTTGGCTGTGCCTGTGCCCCGTATTATCGAACCGGACCTGGCCGAAGCGACTGCCCGCCGCCTGGCAGAAGCCCGCGATGAGAAGTGGAATCCTCGCAACAGCGTGAAACGGGAGTGGCTTTTGCAGGGGCTTTTGTTTTGTACCTGCGGGCGGCGGTTTTCGCCGACAACCTACCGCGAAAAACGCGGTCGGCAACAGGATCGTTGCCAGTACCGTTGCACCTCCGCGGCCAGTTCAATCCCAAAGCAGCGATTTTGTAAATCATCAGTCATCAGTAAAAACAAAATTGAAACCCGCGTCTGGGAAATCGTTGAACGCTTGGTGCTTACGCCGGAGGCCCTGCTGGCGGCGGCCGTACCAGACGAGACTATGGAGTCTCAGGCCCGTGACCTGAACAGGGTGCTGGCCGAGGAGGCCAAACTGGGGCGGGCTTGGGGTAAATTATGGCAGGCATACCAGGAGGAAGTCATCGATAAGGCGATGTTTGACCGGGAATCCCGGCGCCTGACCGAACAGCGCCGGGCCTGCCAGGCCCGCGCCCAGGAACTGCAGGCACAGCTTGCGGCCCTGCGGGATGGACGGGCGCGGCAGGCCGATGCTGTCCAGCAACTGAAGGTCCACGCCGAGGAAGTCCTGGCGGGGCTGGACTATGCGGGCAAGCGGCGGTTGCTTCGGCAATTGTTCGATGAAATTGTGCTTGACACTCAGCAGGAGACGCTAACGTTCCGCGGGTGTGTCGTCGGTGTCGTGACCTTAAAAGGCGATGCGATGCCGATAATCTTGACTCCCGCACTACCGAGCGCGACAGGGTAAACACTGCGGCCTGTTCTCGGTCAGGCATCAACATTTATGTTCATCCCTGCCACGAGGGTTGCCTGGCCACCCTTCACGCCAATTCCCCCCAGGATGCCCTCCATCGCCTGGGCAACATGGTGCTCATGGCCGGGGAGAACCTGCCGCACGCGGCGGTGTTGGAGCAGATCGCCGCCGGTGTGGACCTGGTGGTTCAAATGGGACGTTTTCCCGATGGATCGCGCCGCATTACGTCCATTGCCGCCGTGGACCTGCGGCAGGACCGGCCGGAGGCGCGGGAGTTGTATGGATATCACGTCGGCGTCGACAGGGCGGGAAGCGGCGGCGCCTTTTATGCCAGCGGCAAGCAGCGCCTGCCGCAACGCCTGAAGGAGAAACTTCGGGCCGCCGGTCCGCCGCAGGCGCGGACCGCAAACCCCCTGGAAATCGACCTTTCCAGAGGAGCGTCCGGCCTGTGAGCGAGTCGTTCCGGCCCCTGGCGCTCGGTATCGGCGCGGCGTTGACCGTCGCCTCCCTGATTCTCGGGGTGCTGCCCCTGTTCCTCGGGCGGATGTCCCGGCCGGAGCGCGCCAGGACAGCCGTTCCCGCCGGGCCTGCGGCAGGGCCGTCGAAGCGCCCGCCCGCAGCCCGGGGTATCGCGGCCGCCATCGCGTTCCGGCGGGCATGCCGGGAAGCCGAAGGGGGTTTGGACGACGTGTTGGTCGAGGTCGCCGAACACCTGCGGGCCGGGTACAGCCTCGTGCAGGCCCTGCGGCAGGCGGCCGAGGGTGGTGTGAAACCGCCTTGGCCCCATTTGCTCAAGGAGGTCCTGGAACGCTACGAAAAGGGCGTCACTCTGCCCGAAGCGCTTTCCACCCTTGAAAGGATGGGCGGTCAGTCGGTCAACCTGGCGGTCCAGGCCATCCGTTTCCATTACAGGTCCGGTGGGAACCTGGGGGAGGTGCTGCTCCGCCTGGCCGATGACCTGCGGGAGGCCCGGTTGCTCCGGGGTGAGGTTGAGGCCAGGACGGCGGAGGCGCGCTGGACAGCCTTCATTGTGGCCATGATCCCGTTTGTTCTCGCGACTTACTTCGGCATGTCCAATCCGGGGTGGGTGGCGCCGCTCCTTGACGACCCGGCCGGACGCCTGGGGGCCGCATATGCCGCCGTTTCGTGGTTGACCGGCGTACTGCTGGTCCATCGCTTGCTGCGATTGTCGTAGGGGCGCGAGAACGAGGAGGGTTGAGCGTGGATCCCCATGTCTTGGCCGCCGGGTCGGCCGGCCTGGCGGTAACGACCTTGATCGGTGCCGCATGCCACCAGGTCCTTGCGCCGAGGTACCTTCGCCTGTGCCGGTTGGCCGGCAGGGGGAACTTCTCGCGGGAGCAGCGGGCCAGGGCATTCGTTTCCGGATGGGGCGGCGTATGGTGGCGACGGATATCCCGCCGGAAGCCCTGGGACCCGCCGTCGGCCGGCCGGTTTTCCACCTTCCTCGACCTGCTAACCGTTTGTGTCGACGGTGGCATGAACCTTCACCAGGCGGTGATGGCCGCCGCTCCGCACGTTCCCGGACGGCTGGGAGCGGAAATGTTGCGGGTCCGGTGGGAATTGGAGCAGGGGCAGTCCTTGACCGATGCCCTGGAAGCCTTGGCGGCCCGCTTGCCGGTGGATGAAGTCGAGGGGTTCGTGCGCCTGGTGAAGCGCGGCCAGCGGCTTGGCACGCCTGTGGGGGAGAGCCTGCGGCAGGCGGCGCGGTTGATCAGACGGTGCCGTCGCCAGCGCTTGGAAAGATCCCTGGCCCTTCTCCCTCTGAAGCTTACCCTCGTCACCATGTGCTTTTTCTTGCCGCCCATCCTGGTATTCCTAATGTTACCCGCCGTCCTCAGCCTGACGGGGAGCGGGTAACCATCGCCATCCGAAGAGGGGGTGAGAAAACATGATCCGGTCGTTGGTGCGCCGGCTGCGGGAAGCGCTGGCCGGTGACCGTGGAGCCGCCCTGGCCGAATACGCCATGCTGCTGGCCGTTGTTGCCGTGGTGCTGGCCGGCACCATGGGCAAGCTGAGCAAATACCTGCAGAATCGGGTGGACAGGACCCTCACGGTGATTAAAAATGCCGACTAGTTCAGCGGACGCCCCGTTGGCCAAGGGGCGTCCACCGGCGGGCGGTGGAGCCGGGGCTTCGTCCGCCGGTCCGGCTCAAGAAAGTGAGGGCGCTGCCCAGGACAGCACTTTTTGGTATGATAAGGGCGGTGCGCCGAGCCCGGCGCACGGAGGGGGAACCGCATGGGAGCGGCTGCAGGGCAAAGGATGCAACCCGTCGTTCGTTGCCTCCCCCTGCGCGTTCCGGCGGAGCGACTCTTCGGCCTCCTTGCCTCGCGTCCTTTCCCCTTCTGGCTGGACAGCCCGCCCGGCAGCGGCCCGCGGGGGCGTTATTCGGTCATGGGGGCCGATCCCGTTCTCACTTTCATGTGGAAAGGTCGTCACGGACGGATTCAGCCGGGTGGCTCGGTCCTCGATGGGGATCCCCTGGACCACCTCCAGGGGTTGCTGGACCGTTTCCACGTGGCCGCGCCGAACCGGCCGCTGCCCTTTGCCGGCGGCGCCGTCGGCTACCTGGCCTACGACCTGGGGCGTGCCGTGGAAAGGCTCCCGGAGTTGGCCGCCGATGATCATGGATTGCCCGATTGTCATCTCGGGTTCTACGATCGGGGCCTGGTGATCGACCATGCAACCGATCGGCTGTATCTCTGCGCCGTGCCCGCGGGTCCGGATGGACTGATTGCGGAGCGGAGGCAGGCCGAAGAGCGTTTGGACGCGCTCGAAGCGGCCATCGAACGGCTGGCGGCGGATGCCTCGACGCCTGCCGCCGCGGTGCCGCCGCCGGCCGAGCGGGGCTGGAACTTCGACGCGGCCGGCTACTGCCGCGCCGTGGAGCGTGTCCAGGACCATATCGCCGCGGGGGACGTCTATCAGGTCAATATCTCGCAGCGGCTGCGCATCCGCTGGGACGGCGACCCGCTGGCGCTCTACCTGCGGCTCCGGCGCGTCAACCCGGCACCGTACAGCGCCTATCTGCGTTTCCCGGAGGCCGCCATCCTCTCGGCCTCGCCGGAACTCTTCCTGCGCCTTGAGGGGGGCCGGGTGGTCACCCGTCCCATCAAGGGGACGCGCCCCCGGCACCCCGACCCGGCCCTGGACCAGGCCCTGCGGCGGGAACTGGTGGAGAGCGTCAAGGACCGGGCCGAACTACTGATGATCGTGGACCTGGAACGCAACGACCTGGGCAAGGTCTGTCTGCCGGGGAGCGTTCAGGTTCCTGAATTATATACGGTGGAGTCCCACCCCGGTGTGCACCACCTCGTTTCCGCCGTCACCGGCCGGCTGGCGCCGGGGCGGGGTGTCGCCGACCTGTTGAGGGCCACCTTTCCCGGCGGGTCCATCACCGGCGCGCCCAAGGTGCGGGCCATGGAGATCATCGAGGAGCTGGAGCCGGTGCGCCGGGGCGTCTACACCGGCGCCATCGGGTGCTTGAGCTTCGACGGGAGCCTGGTCCTAAATGTCGCCATCCGCACCTTCGTCCACCGCCGGGGATGGCTGACCCTGCACGCCGGCGGTGGCGTGGTGGCCGACTCCATACCGGAGATGGAATACATGGAGACGCTGCACAAGGCGGCCGGCCTGCTGCGGGCGCTGGGCATCGGGGAAGAGGCGTCCGTCGTCCCGGAGGGCGTGGCGGTCCCGGGGGGAGGGGGCAGGCCATGAAGGTTGCCTACCTGAACGGCCGCTGGGTGCCGGTGGAGGAGGCGCGTATCCGGGCCGACGACCAAGGGTTTCTCTACGGCCTCGGGGTCTTCGAGACCGTCCGCGTGGCCGGCGGCCGGCCCGTCTTCCTGGACCGCCACCTGGAGCGGCTGCGGAACTCCGTTCCCGTCCTGGGCATCGACCCCCCGTGGACATTGGCGGAGGTTGCCGCGGCGGTGCGGGAGGTCCCGTCGCGCAACGGGGTGGGTGATGGCGCCATACGGGTCACGGTCACCGCCGGCCCGGCGGCGGGCGGCACGGGAGCAGGTTCGTGGGAGGAAGGCTCGGGTCCGGCGCTGCTGGTGACGATCCGCTGCGGCCGACCGTATCCGGAAAGGCTTTATGAACAGGGTGTGGCGGCGGTTACGGCATCCGGCCGCCGCAACCACCTGTCCGCCCTTTGCCGGGTCAAATCCCTCAACCACGCCGAATCCATTCTGGCCCGCCGGGAGGCGGCCGCGCGCGGCGTCCTGGAAGCCCTCTTCCTCAACGTCGCCGGGGAATTGGCGGAGGGCTCGGCCACCAACCTGTTCGTCGCCGCCGGCGGCCGCCTGCTCACGCCCGCCGTGGCCTGCGGCATTCTGCCGGGCATCGCCCGCGCCGTTGTGCTGGATTTGGCCCGGGGTCGGCTGGGCCTGGACGTCGAGGAGGGGCGATACCCGCCGGCCCTGTTCGAACGGGCGGAGGAAGCCTTCCTGACCAACGCCCTGATGGGCGTCATGCCCCTGGTGGCCGTGGACGGACGGCCCGTGGGCGACGGCCGCCCCGGCCCGGTGACGCTGGCCCTGCGCCGGGCTTACGAAGCCCTCGTGGCGGGGGAGGGCCTGGCGGCAGATCGAAAATCAATCATGGAGGCATCGATGGCTGACCATGGTGTTTTATCCATGGTTGACGATGGCGGTGTTGATGAGTTGGATGTGGTAAGCTAGTGAACATGGAACCGGCGACCGGTCTCAAGCGGACGCCCCTCTACGACCTGCACAGGGACATGGGGGCGAAAATCGTGGTCTTCGCCGGCTGGGAGATGCCGGTGGAGTACACGAGCATCCTGGATGAGCATCGGGCGGTGCGGGAGCGCGCCGGCCTGTTCGACGTCTCCCACATGGGGGAACTGGAGGTCAGCGGTCCCGGGGCCCTGGACCTGGTGCAGCGGGTGATCACCAACGACGCCGCCCGCCTCGAGGACGGCCGCGCGCTCTATACCCCCATGTGCCGGGAGGACGGGGGCTGCCTGGACGACATGCTGGTCCTGCGCCTGGCGGCTGACCGCTACCTCTTGGTGGTCAACGCGGCCAACACCGAAAGCGATGCGGCATGGATCGCCAAGGCGGCGGAGGGGATGGCGGGAGTGGAGGTGGACGACCGCTCCGCCGAATGCGCCCTGCTGGCACTGCAAGGGCCGCGCGCCCCGGACATCCTGCAGCCGGTTTCCGACCTGCCCCTGGCCTCGATCCCGCGCTTCGGTTACCAGGGCGGGATCCGGGTGGCCGGCGTCCCCTGCCTCGTGTCTCGCACCGGCTATACCGGGGAGGACGGGTTCGAGATCTTCTGCCATCCAGACATGGCGCCGCGGCTCTGGACCGTCCTCCTGGAAGCCGGCCGGCCGCACGGCCTGGTCCCGGCCGGCCTGGGGGCCCGGGACACCCTGCGCCTGGAGGCGGCCCTCCCATTGTACGGCCACGAACTGCGCGAGGACATCAACCCCCTGGAGGCCCGCCTGGGGACCTTCGTCAAGCTGGACAAGGGGGATTTCATCGGGCGGGAGGCCCTCTCCCGCGCCAAGGCCGAAGGGGTTCGGCGCCGGCTGATCGGGTTGGAGATGGTGGAGCGGGGTGTCCCCCGCCACGGCTATCCGGTGGTCGCCGGCGACCAGGTGGTCGGGGAAGTCACCAGCGGCGGTTACGCGCCGACCCTGGAGCGGAACATCGCCCTGGCCCTGGTGGCGGCCGACCATGCCGGGCCGGACGCCGAGCTGAAGGTGCGCATCCGGGGGCGGGACCTGGCGGCGCGGGTCGTGCCGCTGCCGTTTTACAGACGCGAGCGCCGCGCCGCCGGGCAGTCGCCGACCGGAACGCCCGTGGCCGGCGGCTGATCGGGCGCCGCTGAGCAGGAGTCCGGGTGGTCCAAGGCCGGACCGGAGCGCGAGGAGGTTTGCAGGGTGATGTATCCCGAAAATCTGCGCTATACAAAAGAGCACGAATGGATCCGGTTGGAGGGCGGCCGGGGGGTGGTCGGCGTTACCCACTATGCCCAGGACCAGTTGGGCGACGTCGTATTCGTGGAACTGCCGGAGGTGGGCCGCGAGGTGCGGGCGGGGGAGTCCTTCGGCGCCGTGGAGTCGGTAAAGAGCGTCTCCGACGTCTACGCCCCGGTATCGGGCCGCGTCGTCGCCGTCAACGAGGCGCTGGCGGACGCGCCCGAACAGGTCAACCGGGACCCCTATGGCCAGGGATGGCTGATCGCCGTGGAACTCAACGATCCGAGCGAGATCGCCGGGCTCCTCACCGCCGAACAGTACCGCGCCCTGGTCGAATAGCCGAGAATGCGGAGCACCGCCTGTATCCGAGCCAGGTGCCGGTCGATCCGCCGGAGCGGAGGCCGGGAAAGGAAGCGATCGACCTGCCGTACATACCCAACACCGACGCCGACCGGGCGGCGATGCTGGCCTCCCTGGGCTTGGAGGACGTGGACCGGCTCTTTGACGACATCCCTCCCGAGGCACGCCTGGAGCGGCCGCTGGACCTGCCGCCGGCCCTGTCCGAACCGGAGGCGATGGC
>DYIH01000280.1 GCA_020723785.1 Thermaerobacter marianensis | reverse complement strand
CGAGGGCCAGAGCCATCAGCGCCGTCAAAGCCAAAAGAAGACCCTTGCGCACTCGCAATTCACCTCCCCTCCGACAACTGTCAGGAACCCAGGGGCAGATTGACACCTGCGACCCCTATTCCAACAAACGGGAGATTCGATAAACTTCGATAAAATCCTCCTATAATCGAACAATTTTTACTCCTGGTTGATGTTTCTAGTAATTTAATAACTATTAATGAATCGATCAGGCACATATCGGCGGTTGGACCTGATCGTATTCGAGACCTCCCATTTTGCTGACGCCACCGGGCAGCGGGGCTCGGCTTGGGGCTCGAAGCGGGGCTCGGCCTGGGGCTCGAAATTATTGACCAGGCGCATAATCCGTATCCGGAAAGGCTTGTGCGACAAGGCGTCCCGGGATCGTGCCAAAACATTATTACTGTGGTGCATATTACCGTCATGCACAAGGGTTGTGCATGAGTCACGCAAGCCTTGTGCGGCAATCCAAACCGGGGATGGGTCAGAGCGTCTGGATATTGCTAGGGCCTTGATATGGTGCTATACTGAATGAGGCGGCTTGTTTCGCGTGTCGAGTGGGTTTGCCGACCCACTTTTTTGATGTCCAAATCAAAGCTCGGGACGCGCGGGGTGGGCGGCACAAGACCGCACGGCGGGGGCCGGGAGGGACGGCGTCATGGAACGCGAGGGCGAGGCCACGCCCGGCGGACAGGGGCGGAGAGGCCGGATCGAGGCGCTGGTGGAACGCCTTTCACAGGAGATCGCCGGCGGCATGGGCCTTGAGCTGGTGGACGTGGAGTACGTCCGCGAGAATGGACGGAGGTTCCTGCGGGTCTTCATCGACCGGCTCCCGGAGGCGCCCGGGGCCGGCGACGGGCCGGAGACGGCGGGTGAAACCCGCCCGTCCGGTGTCACCCTGGACGACTGCCAGGCCTACAGCCGTCTCCTGAGCGACCGCCAGGACGAACTGGATCCGATCCCGGAGAGCTATTACCTGGAGGTCGCGTCGCCGGGCCTGGATCGCCCTCTGAAGCGGGACCGGGACTTCGAGCTGTTCCGGGGACGGGCGGTGCGGGTCAGGACCTTCGCTCCCTACGAGGGGCGGAAGGAGTTCGCCGGGCGCTTGGAGGGCCTGGTGGCCGGGCGGGTCGTGCTCCGGGACGCCGAGGGCGGTTTGTGGGAGATCCCGCGGGAGATGGTTGCCCGGGCGCGGCTGGATTTCTAGCGGCGAGCGTTCATGGCGGCCGGGCGGTTGGCGCCGGCCGGCGCGGATGTCGCGGTGCACGTTCCGCGCATGTTCCATGTTCTAAGGAGGAGACGTGAGGATGAATTACGACCTCGTGGGGGCGCTGGAGGAGATCGCCCGCGAACGGGGGGTCAGCAAGGAGACCCTGGTGGAGGCGCTGGAGGCGGCATTGATTTCCGCCTACCGGCGGCATTACGGCACTACCGAGAACGTGGTCGTCAGGCTGGACCAGGACACCGGCCGGGCGCGGGTCTTCGTCCAGAAGCGGGTGGCCGAGACCGTCGAGGACCCGGACCAGGAGATCTCCCTGGCCGAGGCCCGGGAGATCCACCCAGGATATGAGGTGGGCGACGTCGTCGAGCGCGAGGTCGAACCCAGGGAGTTCGGCCGCATCGCCGCCCAGACGGCCAAGCAGGTGGTCGTCCAGCGCATCCGCGAGGCCGAGCGGGACCTGATCTACGACGAGTTCATCGAGCGTGAGGGGGATATCGTCACCGGCATCGTGCAGCGGGTGCAGGGGAGGCACGTCTTTGTGGAACTGGGCCGCACCGAGTCCGTCCTGCTGCCCTCGGAGCAGATTCCCGGCGAGTACTACCGCCCCGGCGACCGCGTCAAGGTGCTCATCGTCGAGGTGAAGAAGACCAACAAGGGGCCGCAGGTGGTCATCTCCCGCAGCCACCCCAACCTGGTCAAGCGCCTCTTCGAGCTGGAGGTGCCGGAGATCCACGACGGCATCGTGGAGATCATGGGCGTCGCCCGCGAGGGTGGCGCCGGACCAA
>DYIH01000279.1:1507-2057 GCA_020723785.1 Thermaerobacter marianensis | reverse complement strand
GGCGCGCAGGGCCTGCGGGATCGCCTCGTCGGCCTGTCCGGTCGTCATCCCGGCAAAGGGGCCCGCCTCGGCGGTGAGCACGCCGCGGCCGTCCACCGGCACCACCGCCGGCACCCCGAACCGCCGCCCGACCTCGAAGTCCTCGGGACCGTGGCCCGGCGCCGTGTGCACGCACCCGGTCCCCTCCTCCATACTGACGTGCTCGCCCGTCACCAGCGGCGACTCCCGCTCGAGGAACGGGTGCCGGCAGACCACCCCCGCCAGCTCGGCGCCGGTGAACTCGCCCCGCACCGCACCCTTCGTCAGGCCCAGTTCGCCCAGCACCTTGTCCACCAGGGGCGCGGCCAGCAACAGCAGACCGCGCTCCGTCTCCACGAGCCGGTAGGCGCCGGCGGGATGGAGGCAGATGGCCGTGTTCCCCGGCAGGGTCCAGGGGGTGGTGGTCCAGATGACCACCCGCGCCCCGGCCGGCAGCCGGCCCCGCCCGTCGGCGACCTCGAAGGCGACGTGGATCGAGGGGGAGCGCTTGTCGGCGTACTCGATCTCGGCG
>DYIH01000279.1:0-1497 GCA_020723785.1 Thermaerobacter marianensis | reverse complement strand
AGACCGGCTTCAGGCCGCGGTAGATGTAGCCGCGGCGGGCCATCTCGCCGAAGACCTCGACCTGCCGCGCCTCGTATTCCGGGTGCAGGGTGACGTACGGATGGGCCCAGTCGCCCAGGACGCCCAGCCGCTTGAACTGGCCGGTCATGACCTCGATGAAGCGCAGGGCGAACTCGCGGCAGCGGTCGCGCAGCTCGGCCGGCGGCGTCGTGCGCCGGTCGATCTTCAGCTCCTGGATGGCCTTGTGCTCGATGGGCAGGCCGTGGGTGTCCCAGCCGGGCACGAAGGGGGCGTCGAAGCCGCGCATGGAAGCGAAGCGGATGACGATGTCCTTGAGGATCTTGTTCATCGCCGTGCCGATGTGGATGTGGCCGTTGGCGTAGGGCGGCCCGTCGTGGAGGACGAACCTGGGCCGGCCGGCCCGCGCCCGCCGCACTTGGCCGTAGAGGTCCTCGCGCTCCCACCGGGCCTGGATCTCCGGCTCCCGCTCCGGCAGGTTGGCCCGCATCGGGAAATCGGTCTTGGGCAGGTTCACCGTCTTCGTGTAATCCATTCACTCCAGCCTCCGTCCCTTGATTCAAAACAAAGGCCTCCCTCACCCCTGAAGGGCGAGAGAGGCGCTCTCCCGTGGTACCACCCTCGTTCCCGGCCTGCCGTTCCAAGGCGCGGACCGCACAAACCGCCTGGCGCCTCCGTATGAACCGGGCACTCTTTCCCGCTAACGCCGGGACCGCGGCCCCGACTACGCACCCTCCGGCACCGATGGTGTCCGAGGCTCTCATCGGGGCGGCTCCGGGGGGATCTCCGCCGCGCCCCCGGGGCCGGCTTCCACCCACCCGGCTCGCTGAGCCCGCTCTCGCGGCGGCGCTGTCCCCGTCATCGCCAATCTGGAACGATTCGCCGCCATTATACGGAACATGAAAGAAGAGGTCAACACAACACAGCACAGCCCTCCGCCCCACCGGCCTCGACCCGGCATCCACCCCGACGGCCGCCGTCGCTCAGTCGTCCCGGAACCCACCCCGGCCGTGGCAGTACTCGCACGACCTGGCCTGCCGCCAGTTGTTGGTGGGATGGCAGCCACGGCAGCCGACCTCCTCCATGTGCTCGCCCATCTCCGGGATCCGCGGGTGGCGGAAGGTGGAGGGCTCCCAACGCCGGGTGGTATGGCAACTGGCGCAGCTCGCGCCCTGCAGCTCCGCGTGGAGCCGGTCCCGCGGCCTGGAGTGGCAGTTGGTGCAGGCTTCGCCGCGCACCAGGTCGTGGTTGAAGTTGACCGCCTCCCAGCTCCGCGTCGAAACGTGGCAGGCGGCGCAACGGGTCGACCGGATGCCGGGGTGGGCCCGCCGCCCGGCGTTCAGGTGGCAGTCCTGGCAGGACTGCCGCGCGCCGACCGCCAGGAGGCCGTGGTCGAATTTCGCCGGTTCCCAGGCCCGGGTGTCGTGGCACTTCTCGCAGGCGTCGGGCAGGCCGCGGTGCAGCACCCCCTTGGGCAGC
>DYIH01000278.1 GCA_020723785.1 Thermaerobacter marianensis | reverse complement strand
TGCAGCGGTTCCTCGCCTTCCTCGACCCCTGGAAGGACCCTCTCGGTTCGGGGTACCACATCATCCAGGGGCTTTACGCCCTGGGTTCGGGCGGCCTCTTCGGGGTAGGCCTCACCCAGAGCAAGCAGAAGTATTTTTATCTTCCGGAACGGCACACCGACTTCATCTTCGCCATTCTGGGGGAGGAGCTGGGCTTCATCGGCGCCCTCCTGCTCATCCTGCTCTTCGCCCTCTTCGCCTGGCGCGGTTACCGGGTGGCGCTGACCGCGCCGGACATGATGGCCGCCCTGCTGGCGGCCGGCGTGACGACGATGGTCATGATCCAGGTGATCATCAACATCGGTGTGGTCACCTCCACGCTACCCATCACCGGCATCACGCTGCCCTTCGTCAGTTTCGGCGGTTCCAGTCTGGTCTTTTCCCTGGCGGGGGTCGGGATCCTGCTCAATATATCCCGCTATTGCAGATATGGGTAGTGCTATGGAGGCGCGAGGGTGACGGCGAGACGGCGGCGGGAAGGGCTGCGCCTCCTCCTGACGGGGGGCGGAACGGGGGGGCACATCTATCCGGGCCTGAGCATCGCCGCCCGGCTGCGCGAGCGGCGGCCGGGCGCGGAGATCCTGTACGTCGGCACGGCGGAGGGGCTGGAGGCCCGCCTGGTGTCGCGGAGCGGCATCCCCTTCGCGGCCATCACCGCCCGCGGCCTGGTGGGCAAGTCGGCGTGGCAGCGGGTCGGGGGCATGCTGGCCGCGGCCCGCGGCCTCGGCCAGGCCCTCGCCATCCTGCGCCGGTTCCGCCCCGACGTGGTGCTCGGGACGGGCGGTTACGCCTCGGGGCCAGTGGCGGCGGCGGCCGTGCTATTGCGCATTCCCCTGGTCATCCAGGAACAGAACGCCGTCCCCGGCGTTACCAACCGGCTCCTCGGCCGCTTCGCCGGCCTGGTGGCGGTGGCCTTCGAGGAGTCCCGATCATTTTTTCCCCGGCGTGCTCCGGTCGTCGTCACCGGGAACCCGGTGCGGCCGGAGGTGCTTCGGGCCGACCGGAACCAGGCGCGCGCCCGGCTCGGCCTGCCGCACGGTACGTCCCTCGTGCTGGTGTTCATGGGTAGCCGCGGATCGGCCACCGTCAACGCGGCCCTGATAAAGGCCCTGCCGCGTCTGGCGGGCCGGCCGGGGGTCGAGGTCCTTTACGCCACCGGGGAAAGCTACTACACGAGGGTGGTGGCGGAGCTGCGGGCGGCGGGCCTGTCGCCCTGGGCCCGCGAGCCCGGCGACCACGGCCGGGGCGAGGCGGGCGTCCGCCTGGGGGGGAACATCGTGGTGCGCCCGTACATCCACGACATGGTGGACGCACTGGCGGCGGCCGACCTGGTCGTGTGCCGGGCCGGCGCGATCACACTGGCGGAGGTCACGGCCCGCGGACTGCCGGCGTTGCTCATCCCGTCCCCCCACGTGACACACCATCACCAGGAACGCAACGCCGAGATCATGGCCCGACACGGGGCGGCCCGAGTGATCGGCGAGCGTGGGCTGACCGGGGAAGCCCTCGCGGACGAGATCATGACCCTGCTGGCCGATGAGGCCAAGCTTTCCGCCATGGGGGAGAGCAGCCGCCGTCTGGGGCGCCCCGGCGCCCTGGACGACATCGTGGAGCGTATCCTGGCGTTGATATAGTTCGCGTTCGACGCCGCGCTCCGCAAGGCACGGGGTTTTGGAACGGCAGTCTTCGGCAAAGGAGAGGCGTTTGGGGACATGTCACCGTTTGAGGAGGCCCTTCGTACGATAGTGCGGGGCGAGGTGCTTGAGCGGGAGCCTCTTTCCCGGCATACCACCCTGCGCGTGGGCGGGCCGGCCGGCGTTCTGGCTTTCCCGGAGGATATCGAGGCGCTGCGCTGTCTGGTCAGGTTCTCCAGGGAGCAGGGGTTGCCCGTTTACATACTTGGTTATGGCAGCAACGTGCTGGCGCCCGACGAAGGTATCCGGGGCGTGGTCGTCAGCCTCACCAGGGCCACCTGCTGGGCGCGTTTCGAGGGAGAGGACGTCGAGGCGGGGGCGGGATACTC
>DYIH01000277.1 GCA_020723785.1 Thermaerobacter marianensis | reverse complement strand
CTTCTACGGCCCCTTCCGGGACGCGGCCGGCTCCGCCCCCGCCTTCGGCGACCGCTGCTCCTACCAGATGGACCCGGGCAACGCCAGGGAGGCGCTGCGGGAGGTGGACCTGGACCTGCGGGAGGGGGCCGATATCGTCATGGTCAAGCCGGCCCTGGCCTACCTGGACGTCATCCGCCGCGTCCGGGACGCGGTCGACGTCCCCGTGGCGGCGTACAACGTCAGCGGCGAGTACGCCATGATCAAGGCGGCGGCGGCCAACGGCTGGCTGGACGAGCGCCGGGTGACCCTGGAGACCCTGACGGCCATCAAGCGGGCCGGGGCCGACATCATCCTGACCTACCACGCCAAGGAGGCCGCCCGCTGGCTCCGGGGCTGACGCCATGCAGAACTGCGGCGCCCCTGCTTGGTCGGTTGTATCATTGATTTCACATTCGTCATGAAATACTATTATCTCAAGGAGATTCGCGATGCCACGAGGTGGAGGGAGGAACCATGACGCTGGCGACAGCCCGCATCACGGGCAAGGGGCAGGTGCAGGTTCCCCAGGTGGTGCGCCAGGCCATCGGGGCGGAAATCGGGGATGACCTGGTCTTCGTCATCGCCGATGACGGCCAGGTGATCGTCGAGGTGATCAAGCGCACGCGCCTTTCCGATTTAGGCGGGAGTCTGCCGACAGGACGGCCGTTTGTGGGTACCGATGAGGAGGAAGCGGCCGTTCGGGCGCGGGTGGCCGGGAACGTTGCGCGGGAAGGAGAAACATGAAGCGGGAAGCCTGGCTGGACGCCAACGTCGTGCTACGCTTTCTCACCGCGGATCACCCGGAGATGTACGACCGCTCACGCGCCTTGATGGCTCAGGCGGAATCGGGTGACGTAAAGCTGCGTCTTGCGCCCATTACTGTGGCCGAAGTCGTCTGGACCCTGGATTCCTTCTACGGCCTCTCCCGCCAGGCCATCGGCGAGAAGCTGACACAGTTCGTCTCCGCCGAGGGCGTGGAAGCCGAGGAGAAGGGCGTCATCATTCAGGCCCTGCGCGACTACCGGGAGAAAAACGTGGATTTCGCCGACGCTTACCTCGCTCGCCATGCGGAGCATGTCGGCCCAGCCAGAGTTTTTACCTTCGACCTCAAGCACTTTTCCCGTCTGGGCGTGGAAACCTTGACACCCGGGGAACCTGCATCCGGGGCGTCCCGCTGACGTCTTTTTGGCGCCGGGCAGGCCCCCACGTTGAGCACGCGCCGATAACGTCGATACTATAACGAGAGGTGCGAATGCGGGGAGGGTGGCAACCGTTGGCTGATGACCGGGAGAATGACGCGACAGGCGCCGGCGAGCGCCGGGAGGCGTTCCACACCCTCTCCGGGCTGCCCCTGGAACGTTTCTACGGGCCCGGTCACGTCGCCGGCCTGAACTACGCGCGCGACCTGGGCGACCCGGGGGAGTTCCCCTTCACGCGGGGCATCCACCCCACCATGTACCGCGGCCGGCTCTGGACGATGCGCCAGTTCGCCGGCTTCGGCACGGCCGAGGAGACCAACCGCCGCTTCAAGTACCTGCTGGAGCAGGGCCAGACCGGGCTGTCGGTGGCCTTCGATTTCCCCACCCTGCTGGGCTACGACTCGGACCACCCGCGCGCCGAGGGCGAGGTGGGCAAGCTCGGCGTGGCCATCGACTCACTGGCCGACATGGAACGCCTCTTCGACGGCATCCCGCTGGACCAGGTGAGCACCTCCATGACCATCAACGGTCCGGCGGCGGTCGTATGGGCCATGTACCTGGCGGCGGCCGAGAAGCAGGGCGTGCCCTTCGACCGGCTGCGGGGCACCATCCAGAACGACATCCTCAAGGAATACATGGCCCAGAAGACGTTCATCTTCCCGCCGCGGCCGTCCCTGCGCCTGGTCGTCGATCCCTTCGCCTTCGGCGCCCGCCACGCGCCCCGGTGGAACGTGATCAGCATCTCCGGCTACCACATCCGCGAGGCCGGGTCCACGGCGGTGCAGGAGCTGGCCTTCACTCTGGCCAACGGCTTCACGTATGTCAAGGAGGGCATCCGGGCCGGGCTGGACGTGGAC
>DYIH01000276.1 GCA_020723785.1 Thermaerobacter marianensis | reverse complement strand
CGCGGGGGCGGGCCGGCGTGACGGTGCGGGGCACCGTCCTCTGGGTCGTGCCGGTGCCGTGGGACTGAAGACCGGCGCGGCGGGCGAAGGAAGGAATACCGTATCCGCCTGTTGAAACGGGTCATCGAAGCTGGTAAGGGTATCCCAATGGGGGTGTTACAGGCCGTGACGCTGGCAGAACAGTTCCTGGGGATCTGGAACGTCGATTTCGATGTCACATTGCGCCTCTTCGGGGCGCTGCCGGAAGAGCGATGGGACTGGCGACCCCACCCCAAGTCGCGGACGGTCGGCGACCTCTGTGCCCACATCGTCGAGATCGAGGACTGGATCAGCCGGGCTATGGAAGAGGAAGCCTTCCGTTTCGGGCAGCACGAGGTCCGGCCGGTCGAAAGCCGGGATGGCTTACTGGCCTGGGCCGCGGAGGTCCACGAGCGGGCCGTGACCCGCATCCGGGCCTTTGACGATGGGAAAATGGAGCGGCCGGTGCGGTGGGTCCGCCCGGACGGGGTCGAGATCATGAACCTCCCGGTCGCCGGCTACCTGCACACCGTGCTGAGGGGCCACGTCATCCATCACCAGGGCCAGCTTTCGGTGTACCTGCGGCTTCTGGACGTTCCGGTGCCCTACCTGCGTGGGCCCTCGGCCGACGTGCCATTCGCGGCCGCTCGTTGAAATCGAGGTGACGAACATGGCGGCGCGCGGTGGCACCAAGACGCCCAAGCTTCCTTTGGAACCGGACGAGCGGGCCCTCCTGCGGCGGTCGAGACTGCGCCTGGCCGACTTCGCTGACCTGCCGGCCGAGGAGATCGTCCGGGCCACGGGCGGCGCTCTCTCCCCCGACCGGGTGCGGCACCTGAGAAGCCTGGCCCTCTTTCAGCAACTCCCCTGCATCGGGCCGGCGGCGGCCGGGGACCTGGTGCGGTTGGGTTATGAGACTCCGCTTGACCTGGTTGGGGCCGACGCCGAAGAGATGTTCCGCCGCCTGGAGGCCCTGACCGGACGGCGCCAGGATCCCTGCGTCAAGGACACCCTGCGCTGCGCCGTGTACTATGCCGAGCACCCGGACGCGCCGCCGGACAAGCCCTGGTGGGCTTGGTCGGAGGAGCGCCTGGCCCGGCGGGCGCCTACGAAAGGAGCGACAGCGCGATGAAAACGGTCAAGCCCAACCTGACGGTGGCGGACATGGCGCGGAGCCTGGCCTTCTACCGCGACGTGCTGGGGTTCGTCCCCGTGGCGCGGATCCCCGAGGAGAACCCCATCTTCGCCATCATGGCCGCCGGGGACGTGGAGGTCCACCTGGACACGCGGGAGAGCCTGCGCCAGTTCGGCATGGACCAGCCGGACCTGGACGGGGAGCGGCGGGGCACAGGGGTGAACCTGTACTTCGGCGTCGACGACGTGGATGGCCTGTATCAGGCTGTTCGGGCCGGGGGCGTGGCGCCCGTCTTCGACATCCGGACGATGCCCTACGGGGTGCGACAGTTCACCCTCGCCGACCCGGACGGGTACCTGCTGACGTTCGCACAGGAGGTGGAATATGCACCTAAGGAGCATGTTGCGGCCAGCCAGGGCTGGGGACCGTGGCTCTATTGCCTCTCTCCTACGCCTTGCCGGACTCCCCTATGAGGACATCCCCTCCGGTATGCCGTTGTTCTGGGTGGCCGTCGACAGGTCACGGATCATCGGTTGCGTGGGGTTGGAGCCGTACCTGCCGGTTGTCCTGCTTCGCTCTTTGGCCGTAGCTCCGGATTATCGTGGACGCGGTTTGGGCAAAAATCTGGTCCGGCAAGCTCTGGCGGCGTCCCGAGACCTCGGGGCGCTGCGGGTGGTTCTGCTGACCACCACGGCGGAGGACTACTTTCACCGCTTCGGCTTCCGCCCCGTCCCCCGCGATGCCGCCGACCCGGCCGTGTGGCAGTCGGCTGAGTTCCGCCACCTCTGCCCGGCCTCGGCGGTGGTCATGGTGCTGGATTTGGCGGGCGCAGGGGATGGCTGGGATGCCTGACCGGCGATGATGGCTTTCCAGTGGGACGGCGAGGCATATCAGCGGCATTCCGACTACCAGGCGCGGGTCGGCCGGGAA
>DYIH01000275.1 GCA_020723785.1 Thermaerobacter marianensis | reverse complement strand
CAACGAACCGCGCCGGCCCCGGCAGCCCGTCCATCCAACGCCGCACGATCACCCCCTCCCATCCCAACGGCCTCCCGGCCTAGTTGACCAGTCTGGCTCCGCCCTGCCGGCGGTCAAGGGTGGGCCTTTGGCCCACCGCCCCGGCGGCGCGAAGCGCCCTTGACCGACCGGCCTGGGCGGAGCGTATCATCGCCTGTGCCGGGAGGCCGGTTGTGCCCTTCAAGCGGCTCCCTCCGCCAAGCGTTCCAGACCGCTCAGGAGTTCAGGCAGCTTGTCCAGCCGCAGGCTGACCCCCTTGCGGGTCGGCCGCCACTCGCCGTCTTCGGTCTGGAAGTAGAGCCGGATGTCCAGCCACTGCTGGCCGTGGTACTCGTTCAGCACGACTCGGACCTCCTCGTGGTCCCGGCGCCGGATGCGCACCACCGCGTCATCCATCCGAGTCACCCCCTTTCGTGGCCCTGCTCGCGGCACCGCCCGCTTTTGCACCGCGCGGCTACGGGCCACGGTTGTGGAGCCGGCCCTCGCCCCCGCAGTGGTCGCACTCGGCGGCCCCGATCTGGGACCGGTCGTCTTCCTCGAAGAGCACGTAGCCGCGCCCGCCGCAGTGCCCGCACGGGTCAGAGCTACGGTCCGCCACACGAGCCGGCGTCGGATAGTCCTCCGCCAGGGCGGCCGCCAGCCAGCGTACCGGCTGGTGCACCTTGCCGGCCCGCAGGGCGT
The DNA here is from genome assembly GCA_020723785.1 of Thermaerobacter marianensis. Classification (GTDB taxonomy): domain Bacteria; phylum Bacillota; class Sulfobacillia; order DYIH01; family DYIH01; genus DYIH01. The sequence continues at coordinate 1,365 of DYIH01000275.1, read as the reverse complement.
CGAATAACAGCTCCACCTTTTCTCGGACGTACGGCAGCCCGTGCTTGTACACCTGGGCCCGCAGCCAGGTCGGACGCAGGTCATCCAAGCCGGCCAACTCGCGGTAGGTCGCGATCCAGCCGGAAACGACGACGGCCAGGTCCCCGCCCCGGCCGTCGCGCACGTCGCTTATGGCGGTATGTTCGCCTGGGTTGGGAGGCGATGGATCAGAAACCACCACCGCCGGCGCAGCCGGCGTCATCCCCTCCTCTTCTCCCCCAGACCCCCTTATCTCCACCCCTGTAACTTCATGTGGTGGTAGTGGTTTATGTTGCTTAAGTTCATTATTAGGTAAGGCGCCAGCGACCGTCGGATTTTCCACTTGTGCCGTCTCCACATACGGAAAACCCGTAAGTGGAGAAGATGCTTGCGGTGCAAGGCTTTTCGGGCTGGACATCGTTGGGATTACAGAATCTAGAATCGGGTTTTCCGCGTCTAGAGGCGGGTGTTCCACATACGGCTTTTCCAGATACGGAAAACCCGTAAGTGGCTCGGGTGACGGTTCGCGGGTGTCGTCCGGACCGTCGTCGGGCCGGACCGGCGTCTCGAAGACCAGGTACTCGTGGCGCAGGATACGGTTCCGCTCGTCGCGGACCGTCCGGCGCACGACGTAGCCGTTGGCGCACAGCTCGCGCAATGCGCTGTATACCGCTTCGCGGCCGTCCCGGCTGCGCCCGACCAGATCCTTGACGAGCACCTGCCAGTCGTCGGGCCGACTCAGGAGGTAGCCCATCATCCCCTTCGCCTTCCAACTCAGGCGCCGATCCGTGAAGACGGTGGTGTTGATCGCCACGTAGGGGTTCGCCCGGTTCTTGACGGTGCGGATAACTGTCTGCATCTTTCCTGATGCGCCTCCTTACCACCGCGGGTTCGCCTTATGCAGGCGCCGCCGCGCGTAGGTTGCGACCCAGTCCAAACACCGCGAGGCCGTCTCGTATACCTCGGCGGATTCCGCGTCGCCGGTTACTGTGGCTGCCGACGCCCCGCCGCTGTAATAGCCGCTCCAGAACATGGCCGTGCCGAATAGCCACAGCCATTCACCCAGGCGGGTATCCCGCGCCAGGGCGTTGCAAGACGTCGGGTTGAGCAGCAGCCGGCGTATGTGCCGGACCGCGGATCGGCGCACCGTGTACGCGGCCTGGACCGTCGGTGTCTCGTTGCGCATGACACTTACCTCCTCGAGCGGCGAAGGGCGCCTTCAGCGGCGCCCCTCGCGGTGGTCATCGATTATTTCCGTGAAATAACCCCGTCAGCGGAACAGCTCAACCTTACCCTCCGGGTCGATGGGACCACAGGACGGACACCCCGCCGCCGGCGGGTAGCAGT
>DYIH01000274.1:1651-2098 GCA_020723785.1 Thermaerobacter marianensis | reverse complement strand
TGCGGACGTAAAGTAAGAACTCACCTCTGTTGCCGCCCGCCTGCCAAACGTCCGGGCCCTCCCGCACTTCGGGAAGGTCCCACACGACTTCCATCTCTTCCGAGTGACCTCTCCCTCCCCCTCCGTACATCAGAAAGGACGGAGCAACACCATAAACAGTCACGGTAAATGTGGGCACGTCCTGCTGCAGCCCTCGGGGGTCGTAATAATTCACCGGATCATTGGCGACGTAACTGTAGCGGTTCCAGCCCTGGGGGTTGGTGAGGCCGCCGGACATCACGTACGGGTCGGGGCTCGAGAAGCGGCCCCAGGTGGCCGAGTAGAACCGGTGCCAGGCGTAGTAGTGCTGCGCCTTCGTGTCCTTCCGGTACGTCGCGAATTCGTCGTTGTCGGCGTTGTTCCCTTCCCCGAACGGATACCGCCGCGCCGCTCGCACCGACCCCAGCC
>DYIH01000274.1:0-1641 GCA_020723785.1 Thermaerobacter marianensis | reverse complement strand
CGAGTCCGCTCCACAGGTCGCTGCAAAATCGTCTTCAGAGATCCGCAAGCTCTCCCGATTATCGATTTTCGCTTCTGTGGAAGTCGCGAGACAGGGCGTGCGGAAGTGGACCCCGTTTTTTGGACAGTCCGGATCAGTGGGTTGGCGGCATGGAGAATGGAGAGAAGCCATGCCGAGAACGCGAAAGACGTACCCGCCGAGTCTGAAGGCGAAGGTGGCGGTGGAGGCGATCCGGGGCGTGCGGACGGCCGCCGAGATCGCCAAGGCCTATGACGTGCACCCGAATCTGGTGGCGGTGTGGAAGAAGCAGGCTCTGGAGCAGTTGCCGTCGATCTTCGCCGGGGCCGGGGCAGCGCGGCCGGACTCCGACCCGGAGAAGGACGCGCTGTACCAGGAGATCGGGAAGCTGAAAGTGGAGCTGGACTTCTTAAAAAAAAGAATGGCCTGGCACGGTTGAGGACAAGCGGCGATGGGTCGACGCGCAGCATCCGCAGTTGAGCATCGGGCGGCAGTGCGAGCTGCTCGGGCTGGCGCGTTCCAGCTATTACTACCAGCCGCGGCCGGAGAGCGAGGAGAATCTGGCGCTGTTGCGGCGGCTGGACGAGCTGTATCTGGAGCACCCGTTCCTGGGGAGCCGGCGGCTGGCCGAGTTGTGCGGGGTGAACCGCAAGCGCGTCGTGCGGCTGATGCGGATTGCAGGCATCGAGGCGCTGTATCCCAAGCCGCGGCTCAGTCGGCCGGGTCCGGGCCAGGAGATCTATCCATACCTGTTGCGGGACCTGGTCATCGAGCGGCCGAATCAGGTCTGGTCGAGCGACATCACCTATGTGCCGATGCGGCGGGGCTTCCTCTATCTGGTGGCGGTGATGGACTGGTTCAGCCGGTACGTGCTGAGCTGGGCGCTGTCGGCGACGCTGGAGGCGGGATTCTGCCGCGAGGCGCTGGAAGCCGCTCTGAGTCTGGGCCGGCCGGATATTTTCAACAGCGACCAGGGGGCGCAGTTCACGGCGCCGGAGTTCACCGCCACACTGCGGCAGCACCAGATCCAGATCAGCATGGACGGCCGCGGCCGCTGGCTGGACAACGTCTTCATCGAGCGGCTGTGGCGGTCGGTGAAATACGAGCTGATTTACCCGGGCGATTTCGCCGACGGGCGGCAACTGTGGACGGCACTGGACGGCTACTTCCGGTTCTACAACCACAGCCGGCCGCATCAGGCGCTGGCCTATCGGACGCCGGCCGAAGTGTACGGCTTGCCGGCGGCGCTCATGGCTCAGGTCTGAGGTTGGGGCTCCGCCCCAAACCCCGGGATTTACCGCTTTCGGCCAGACTGGCTGTTTTGCTGTTGGAGAAACAGCCGGGCTGCCGTACACTGGAAAGGCCTCGCAGGAAGACAGGGCGACGCAGGGATGCGACCCGAGCGCCTCGTGAGGCCCGGACTGACGGGGCGGCCGCAACGCCGCCCTCCGAACCCGCCGCGACCCACTTAAGGATCGGGCAAAAACTGTCCAAACTTTGGGGGCCACCTCACCCAGCCGGTCCGTGTTCGATGCTTCCCAGCCGTAATTGTTCACCGTCGCCACCAGCCGCCCGGCGAAGTACACCCGCTCAAGCCACATCTCCGGGACAGTCGAATTCGGA
>DYIH01000273.1 GCA_020723785.1 Thermaerobacter marianensis | reverse complement strand
CGTTGACGATAAAATCCGGCTGGAGGTAGACCAGGTCGGCCACCAGCGAAGGGAAGCCGGCGTTCCCGGCCCGCGAGCCCACGTGGGTGTCGGTGACGTGGACAAAGCTCCAGGCGGCGGGGTCGCGAAGCGGCGCCGCCGGCTCCAATGCCGGGACGGGTGGCTCCTGGGCCCGGGCAGCCGGCGGATCGATGGGCATGCCGGCGACAACCAGCAACCCAAGAACGAAAATCCCGATCCCCTTGCGCCGGCAACCCAAACCACAGCCCCCTTCCATCTTCGGTGGTTTTAGCCACGAACCGGCCGTTTTCCTCCTCGGCCTGTCCCGGCGCCGGCGGCGTCAGGCGGCGCGTCAGGCGGCGCCAGGTTGTCCCAGACCTGCTCCAAGGCGCGGGCGATGGCCTCGGCCAGCTTCTGGCGATGTTCGGGCCGGAGCAGGTCCGCGCGCTCGGCCGGGTTGGTGATGTAGCCGAGTTCCACCGCCACGGTGGGCACCGGGCTGTTGTCAAAATAGAAGTGATCGTACTCGACGTCTGCCAGGTTTGGCTTTTCGGGCTGGAGGGCCGCCAGTTGCTCGCGGATGGCCCGGGCCAAGACCCGGCTCCGCGGCTCGTGCCGTTGGAACAACACCAGGGTGCCTTCGGACGAAGGACTGGAGGAAGCGTTGCAATGAAGGGCCACCATGGCCCAGGCACCCGCCTCGCGCGCCCTGTCCAGACGCTTCTGCAGGTCGTCGCGGTAGCTCTCCAGGCTCAGGTGATCATCGGTCGCGCGGGTCAGCACGACCGGCAGACCGCGGCTCTGGAGGACGGCCGCCAAGCGCAACCCCACGTCCAGGTTGATCCCCTTCTCGGACACGCCGGCATAGGTGGCGCCGCCGTCGATGCCGCCGTGGCCGGGGTCGATGACCACGGGCCGCTTGGGTGGAGGCGGAGGCGGCGGGGCCGGCTTCCGCCAGAAGGGCCAGATTCCGAAGAGCAAGACGACGCAGCACGCCACCACCAGCGGCCGGCGGCGCAGGACCCACGCCCGGCTTCCCATGGCTTCCCCGCCCCCCGCGGGAGAGGCTCCCGCGAGGTATTTCTAGTCTCCCGGACCGGGACTTAGAACGGCGCCACCCTGCCGACGGGCGCCCCACGACCGGCCCCTCCCCCCGGGAGCGAAATCGCCCCGGACCCCGTCTATTCAGGTGAGAGGGGGTGAACGCGATGGGCAAAGGCAGGTTCTACATCCTGGCGGCCGCCCTGCTCGGCGTTTCCCTGGTGGCCGCCGCCTGCGGGCCGAAGCCGGCAACGACGCAGCCACCTGCGGATGATACGAAAAAGGTGAACGAGGTGCAGCCGCCGAAGGACAAGGACGCCGATCAGCAGGATACCGCCAACAAAAAGGATGACGCCAAGGACAAGCAAGCCGGGGGCCGGACCGGCAACCCGGACGCCGGCAAGACCATTTACGCCAACAGGTGTGCCGTCTGCCACGGCGCCAACGGCGAGGGCGCGGTCGGCCCGGCCTTCGTTGCCAAGGACGGGAATAAGGCGATCGCCGAGCGCATGAGCGAGGCCGATCACATCAAGATCGTCGGCGACGGCAAGAACACCATGCCGGGCTTCAAGGGCCAACTGACCGACCAGGAGATCGAGGACGTGGTCGCCTATGAACGGACGATGAAATAAGGTTTGGGACCCGGTCGGAACCCCCGGCCGCCGCAAGCTCGGGCCGGGGGTTTCTTTTTGCGGCGGGGATTATCGGCCCTGGTCCCGCAGGTGAACCCGGGCCGCCAGCCTGTCGCACAACCTACATCCCGATCTGATGCCGGATTGCCGGAGCCGGACACCAAAGCCTCGACTAACCCTTTTCGACGGGAAGGCGGTTGTTGAGCCACGCCACCATGCCGCCGCGCATGTTGTAGACCCGCTTGAAGCCGGCGGCGCGCAGGATGTCCGCACCCTGGGCGCTGCGCTGGCCGATGTGGCAGACCACGACCGTCTCGCCGGCGGCGTCCAGGTCGCCCAGGCGTTCCCGCAGCCGCCCGAGCGGGATCAGCCTCGCGCCGGGGATATGGCCGGCGGCGAACTCGTGTGGCTCGCGCACGTCCACC
>DYIH01000272.1 GCA_020723785.1 Thermaerobacter marianensis | reverse complement strand
CGCCAGCTCCGGCCCGCCGGAGCGGGCGACGCGCCCGTCGAGCATGACGTGGACGAAGTCCGGTTCGACGTACTCGAGGATGCGGTTGTAGTGGGTGATGACCAGGACGCCGAACCCGGGGCCGCGCAGGGCGTTGACACCCTTGGCGACGACCTTGACGGCGTCCACGTCCAGGCCCGAGTCGGGTTCGTCCAGGACGGCTATCCTGGGCTGGAGGAGCAGCATCTGCAGCATCTCGGCCCGCTTCTTCTCGCCGCCGGAGAAGCCCTCGTTGAGGTAACGCTTGGCGAAGGCCGGGTCCATCTCCAGGAAGGCCATCTTCTCCTGCATGAGATTATGGAAATCCCAGACGGAGAGCTCCTCCTCCCGCCGGGCGTTGACCGCCGTCCGCAGGAAGTTGGCCACCGTCACGCCGGGGATCTCGCTGGGATACTGGAAGGCCAGGAACAGGCCGGCCCGCGCCCGCTTGTCTGGCGGCAATGCGAGGAGATCGGCGCCGTCCAGGGTCACCCGGCCGCCGGTGACCGTGTAGCGGGGGTGGCCCATGAGGGTGAAGGCCAGCGTCGTCTTCCCCGAGCCATTGGGGCCCATCAGGGCGTGGATCTCCCCGCCGTTGACGGCCAGGTTCAGGCCCTTGAGGATGGGCGCATCGCCCACGCTGACGTGCAGGTCGGTGATCTCCAGGCGCGGGTTCTCGGACATCGTCACGCCATCTCCCTTCCGGTCGCGGTCGGACCCGCAGCGCCGGCGACAGCGACGGACGCCTCGTTGCGGGATGGCTCATGCCGGCATTGTTTCACCTTGGCGGTTTACACTGTTATAATAGTGGATAACGGGACAAAAGGCAAACTTCGCGAAGCGCGGACGGCGGCGGCCCGGCCTGGCGGAACGGGCGGTGCGCCGCGGGGAGGTGTCCGAGCGTGGATCGTGAACAGGAGCCCCTCAAGCTGGCGGGGGTCGTCGGCGATCCGACCCGCTTCGCCATCTACCAGTACTTGTGCACATCCGGCGCGGAACGGGTGACGGCCCAGGAGATCGCCGCCCGCTTCGGCCTGCACCCCAACGTGGCGCGCCTGCACCTGAACAAGCTGAGGGACGTGGGCCTGCTGGAGGCGCACGTCGAGAAGTCCGGACGCGGCGGGCGGCCCGGCACCGCCTACTCCCTGGCCGACCGGGTGCTGACCCTGCACTTCCCGCCGCGCGATTACCGGCTGCTGGCCGAACTCCTGAGCCAGGCCCTGGCGCGCATGGGCGACGAGGGCAGGCGAGTGCTGGAGGAGGTGGGCCGCAGCTTCGGCCGCGAACTGGCGGGATCCCGCCAGGCCGGGCGGCGCCGAGCCGCCGGCGCCACGGACGCAGCGGACGCCGCCGGGGCCACGGACGCCGCCGGCGCCGCCACGGGCTGCGCGGACGCCACGGAAGGGGCGCCGGGCGAAAGCGGCGGGCCGGTGGACCTGTCCGCCCTCCCGCCCGAGGCGCTCGAAGAGGTCGTCCGGGCGCTGGCCCGCCACGGCGTCCACGCCGAGGTGGTCCGCGACGGCAGCGGCGCCGTCAACCTGATCATGCGCAACTGCGGTTTCAAGGAAGTGGCCACCCACTACCCGGAACTCGTCTGCCAGCTCTGCGAGAGCATCGTCCGCGGCGTCGTCGACGCCCACCTGCACGTCCCCGCCGTCCACGAGGAGGCCTCCATCCCCCGCGGCGACAAGTTCTGCGTGTACGTGGCGGAACGGGGTTAGTACCCGTCATTTTCCAAGCTCATGTTGAAAAAGTCCGTGAACGTCCGGCCGGCACCATCCGGAAACAGCCTCTCAGCCACCTCCCGCTGGAAGCGCTCCCATAGCGTTCTGGCGGGCACGCCGGCAACGATGGTGTGACGCCAATCTTCTTCCTTAATAAGAGCCTGTCGCACAAACCGGACCGGAGGCCGAGGGGGGGCGCCGCCCCAGAGCCGTAGTTCGGGTATTTTTTATACCGAGTCTTCGATGACTGATGATCAATTTTTACCCCAACTCACCCTAAACGGGTGGATTCCCGGCCAAATTTTGCATATTTGCTACCCATATGGGTATTCAGGGCTGGGGTTCAAATAGACTTCGGGTAAAATGTGAACCCTTGGTCG
>DYIH01000271.1 GCA_020723785.1 Thermaerobacter marianensis | reverse complement strand
AGGAGCCGTTCAGCCCCACTCGGTCCGTGCGCAGCGGCGCGTCAGCCGCCACCCCGAGGAAACCGGCCGTCACCGTGATGGCCAGGCCCAGTTTCGTCCTCTCGCTCAAAGGACGGCACCCCCTTCCTTGCCCAAGTAAGCCTTGGCCATCCGCGCCAGGCGATCGATGCGGGCGGGCTCGAAGCTGTAGTAGACGTACTTGCCCTCCTGCCGGTCCCGCCCCACCAACCCCGCCTCCACCAGCAGGCGCAGGTGCCGGGACACGGTGGATTCATTCACCCCCAGCCGCCTGGCCATCTCCTGGGCCGGCAGGGTCTCCCGGGCAACGAGCCGGAGCAGCTTCAGCCGGGTGGGGTCCGCCAGGGCGGAAAAGCCGAGGATCAGGCTCTCCGGCGCCTCGCCGTCCACCGCGGGCTCCTCGTGCAGCGGGTCGTAGAAGAAGATCTGGACCGGCCCCAGGCGGTAGAACATCAGGCGGCGGGGACAGAAGGCGGAGGGCACGAACAGGATACGCTTCAGTTCCTCCAGCGGGACCCGCAGTCCCCTGCCCCAGTGGAGCACGAGGGCCTTTCCGTCACCGGTCACCTCCACCCGGTCGGAAAAGCTGCGGATGAAGGCCGGAGGGTCCATCCGGGCAAGGCGCGCCGGTTCCTTCTGTACGCTTTCAGCCAGCAGCCCCGCCTTGGCCGCCACCTCCGGCGAGATCGCCGCCCAGTATGTGAGAAGGTCCGACGCCAGGGCGGGATCCGTCTCCCGCAGGCGCCCGATGGCGTCCGTCGCCGGCAGGGAGGGCCCGTCCTCCAGGTCCATGGCCACGGCGAACAGGTCGGTCCGCTCCCCCATCTCCCGCAGCCGCTCCAGGAGCCCCTCCGGGAGTCGCTCCAGCACCCGCGGCATCCATGGCGCGGCGCCGCCGAACCGCTCGGGGTTCTGCAGCACCACCAGGGAGAGGGCCATATCCAGGAGGGGCGAGCAGCGGAACGCGATCATCCGGCGGATTTTTTCATGCTCATTCACGCAACTACCTCCCGGGGTCACTTGCGTAGATACGCAATTATAAGGTAACAGGACATACCAGCACTGTCAAGCCCCCGAGTCCGGCGTCCAGATGCTCCTGCCGCGCGTCGATAAAATCCGCCCCGGGAATGCGGCCGGTCGGCAGGAAGGAGCCGGTTCCGTGTGGTAAATAAATTAGAGGGGGCGGCTCAAACGCGAGCCGTCTTCGACCTCGCAGGGGACGGGAGGCGCCGGAGGCACGTGGCGGACACGCTGACCATCATCGACAACCGCACCGGCAAACGATACGAGATTCCGATCGTCGACGGCACCATCCGCGCCATGGACCTCCGGCAGATCAAGGCCGGCGACGGCGACTTCGGCCTCTTGGCCTACGACCCGGCCTTCACCAACACGGCCTCCTGCCGCAGCGCGATCACGTTCATCGACGGCGACCAGGGCATCCTCCGCTACCGCGGCTACCCTATCGAGGAACTGGCCGAGAAGTCGACGTACCTGGAGACGGCCTACCTGCTCATCCATGGCGAACTGCCCACCCGCCGGCAGCTCGACGGCTGGGCGGAGGAGATCGGTCGTCACACCATGGTCCATGAGAACATCAAGAAGTTCATGGACGGTTTCAACTACGACGCCCACCCCATGGGCATGCTGGTGGGCACCCTCGGCGCCCTGTCCACGTTCTATCCCGACGCCAAGCGCATCCACGACCCCGCCGCCCGGCAGCGGGAGATCGTCCGGCTGATCGCCAAGGTGCCGACCCTGGCGGCCTTCGCCTACCGGCACCTGCGGGGCCTGCCCTACGTCTACCCGAACAACGATCTCAGTTATGTCGGCAACTTCATGAACATGATGTGGAAGATGGGCGAGCTCCGCTACCAGCCCGACCCGGTGCTGGAACGAGCCCTGGACGTGCTCTTCATCCTGCACGCCGACCACGAGCAGAACTGCAGCACCAACGCCATGCGCTCCGTCGGCAGCTCCCACGTCGACCCCTACAGCGCCCTGGCCGCGGCCACGGCGGCGCTGTACGGACCGCTGCACGGGGGCGCCAACGAGGCCGTGCTGCGGATGCTGGCGGAGATCGGCTCGGTCGACCGCATCCCCGCCTTCCTCGAACGGGTGAAGGCCGG
>DYIH01000270.1 GCA_020723785.1 Thermaerobacter marianensis | reverse complement strand
GCGCCCGCCCGTTGCATGGCCGCCGGGCCTCTCACCCCGGCGCGTCCTCGCTGTCGAGCAACTCGCTACGTCGCCACCCGCCCCGGCGCTGGCGGGTCCGGCAGGGCGAACCGTTCGCGCACGGCGATGCGGGGAACCAGAGGCTCCCCGCCAGCGTCGTGGAGCATGGTGGCGAAGGTGATGAACCGCCGGCCGTCCCTCTCGCAGAGCATCTGGCCGCCGGCGGCGACCTGGCGCGGATACCCCCGGCGCATCCACTCCTCCGCGTCGGACTTGTACGGCTCGAACCGGTCGCACGGCCCCAGCACCGTCACCCGATCAGGCCCGAACCAGGCCGTGAGGGGGTAGTCGGCCCGCTCCAGGGCCTCCAGGGCCGCCCTGGCACGCGCCTTGAACGCGGCGCGTTCCGCCTCGTCGAAGTCCTCCCAATAACGCTTGTCCATCTACAACGCCTCCCCGCGTGAATGGCCGGGCCTCTCACCCCGGCGCGCGCCCTCGCTGTCGCGCCCCTCACCCGCGCACGCAGGCGGAGCGCCCCAGCAGACCGGCCGCCCGGTCGAGTGCCGCGTAAGCTCGGCCCGTTTGCAACCTTGGGCGATGCCGGGAGACCGGCGGCCGGCTGAGGCCAGGGAGCCGCCCGCGGCCAGTCCCGGCCGGGAGGGATAAATGGAGAGGAACCCGCCTCAGGCGGGGAGGAAGCCGTTTATGCTCATGGCCGGGGACGGCCCTTGCCGGTGCCGGCGCCGGTCGGATAATCGCGGAGGGTTGCAGGCGGGAGAAAAACGAAGCCCCGCCGGAGCGGGGCGACTTCGTGGGTGGCGTGACCGCGGCCGCGTAAGCGGTCCGTGGTGACGCCTGGGGTTTTTGACCACCGCCGTGGTGACCGCTATAGCGGGCACGACGGCGGTGGTTCTTGTTTAACGACTATTGGGTAACGATCATTCGCCTACCTGGTGAAAGTCGGCACCGTACTCTTGGGCCAAAACTCTTCGCACGTAGGGTTCAACAACTTGCTTGAGGTAAATCGTATTCGCCACACTCTTTCTGCCTTCCATCCTGGCCGACCAAAATCTCATCCTTAGACACTGGCCACCAGCCGGATTCGAACTGCCGGCCAGTGTTGTAGCCGTTTTATCCGTCTGGGTTAAGAACGCCTGACAGCACCATTCCAACGATTTCGGTGTTGCCTGGCTGGTGAAAACGGACGATGACCGGCTTCTGCTTGTTCTGGACGCCAACGCGGAGACCGTCTGTATACAATTGAAGGTCGATAATCTTATCCAGAGGCGTGGCGAAGTTCTTCGTATTTGCCCGGAAGATGAGCCGCTTGCTGGTGACGATAAACTCGCCCTGACTCACAGGGACGATACCGGTATGGCTAACGAGGCGCCCCCTCGTCCCGCCTACATGGTACCTGACGCCCTTCGCGATGCGGAAGCTGAAGCCCGAGGAGCCTCCGACGTATTCTCGGCGAATCACTTTCTCTTCCAGGATCTCGGCCTGTTCCCGCCAGTGGGGCGTCTCGCCTCGCTGCAGGATCAGGCCGGGCAGTGTCAATTCAGGAAGAATGCCCTCCTCAAGCAAGACAAGAAGCCGGTACCGGGCCAGGTCGGCTGCGTGGCGCGTCGTGGCAGCCTCCTCGATGCCAAACCTGGAGGCAAGCTTCTTCAGGGATTCCTCCTCCTCGGATGTCAGGCGGCGGTCAGCGGAGAACTGTTGACAGGCAAGCGAGTACATACGGGCCTGTGTGCGCCGCCATGTCGGCGGGTCCAGGCCGAGTGCTTCGATTCGGGCCGACAACTCGTCCAATTCTTCGTCGTCAAGATGCCCGTCGGAGAGAGCCTCGGCCAGCACGGCCTCCAGGTCGCGGATTTGCTGTTTCCGCTCTTTTGTGGATACCCACCGATTCTGCAGACCACCTATCACGCCAGCAACCCAAGACAAGAAAAGCACCTCCTTATGGGTGCTACCCCCCAAGGGTTAGACAATAAAATCAACCCGATTAAAACCTCCTCAACCCCGGAGGAAGCGCACTTTCCCGATCTGCTTCAACAATACTGGGCGGCAGATTATTCCATAGATTCCGCACCGCATCTTTTACACCGTCCATATCACCATTTTCACGAGCCAGTTCACCGTGGTCGAGCCAGCGTTTGG
>DYIH01000269.1 GCA_020723785.1 Thermaerobacter marianensis | reverse complement strand
ACGCGGGAACCCACGGTTGGAAGCGTAACCGGAAGGGCGCGCCGGCCAAATACGCCCTGTCCACCTCGCGGATCGTCGATCCGGGGCTGACCGGCGACGGGCTGGGAGGGGTCCAGGAATGGCTGCGGGATTGGAACGGCTATAACTTCTCGGACTATGTCCCTCTGGAGGGCATGACCGAGGACGACCCGGGCACACAGGCCAACGAGTACGCGGAGAACAGGGTGGTCTGCTACACCTGCCACGTGGCCCACGGCACGGCCGCCGCGGCGGGCGGCTACGCGCCGCCGGGCGACACGGTGGCCACGGATGGCAAGCTTCAATTGGAAGTGGCCTATTGGAACAAGAAGGTGAACCGGACGGAGGCGCTGACGTCGGACGACACGGACGCTTACGTTTCCGCCAGGGCCTACGGGCAACAGTTCGGACGCATCTCGTTCACCTATGACGGCGCCACCGTCCCCGGTTACCTGCACAACCGCCGGACGGGACCCAACGGCGAGAGCGGCGTCATCTACGGCTGGAGCAGCGCCCTGGCCCGCTTCCAGCCCTTCGCCTCGGCCTGTTGGCGCTGCCATAGTACGAAGTAAACCTTATGGTAGTTTAAGGGGACACGGCGGGATGTTGCACCGAAGAGAAGCGGTGGCGATCGGGCACGGTAGGAGCAGGGTCGCAGCGTGATCCCGATCGGCTACCCGCGTTAAGTTTAAGGGGACACGGCGGGATGTTGCAGCCCGGAGAAGGCTAGAATCAGTCCCCATGAAATGCTATGATGTGTCTCGTTAAAATTGATCTTTAATTCATGTCTATTCATTGGTGGAAAGGGTGAGGCTGGCGAATGAGGAGCGGGGCCGGAGGAAGTAAGCTTCTGCTTCTGTCCTTTTTTCTGTTGGCCGTGCCTTTCATGGCATCCTTCCTCGCCCTTTACCCCGGCCAGGCCTTCGCCTGGGCCGGGGACAACGGCCCCGTTGCCTCCGTGACCGAGGACTGCACGGTGGGGGGCGACGCCAGCAACGAACCGCCCAGTTGTGTCTACGTCCAGCCTTTCGGCGACGGCTCGGTGGCCGTTGGCTGGCAGTGGACGGGGAGAGGGACGCCCGCCACGGTGGAGGGGTTCTACGTCTACCGCAGCGAGGACGGCAGCAATTGGACCAAGATCAACCCCAACGCCATGGTCAGGTTCATGCCGGACGGCCGTCCGACATACACCTTCCTGGACATCGGTTACTGCGGAAACGGCTCGGCCAACTGCCCGCTGAAGGCCTCCGCCAGATACTATTACGCCGTCACGACCTATGCGTCGGGCGCCGAGTCGGTCAGGAGCTACGACAAGGGGTGGAGCAGCGACAACGACACCTACAATTCCGACCCCCACTACCACCGGCAGTACACCAGCGCGGTGACCTTCCCGCCGCGGCCGGTGCGCGGCGTGAATATCACCGACAACGGCGACGGCAGCGCCACCATTTCCTGGCAGGCCAACCCCGAGCCCAACGTCAACCAGTACAAGATCTACCGGGCCCAGAAGAGCACGGGGGTGAAGGCCAACGGCACGCTGGTGGCCACGGTCGCCAATGCCACGAGCTATACCGTCACCGGCCTGGTCTACTACCAGGACTATTACTTCGTCGTCACCGCCGTGGACGGCACGGGCGCCGAGGGGGTGCCCTCCGTGGAGCGCTGGGTCCTGCCCCGCCCGAACGACACCAGGCATTACGACGGCAGCCTGCATTGGGCGCCTCCTCACGGCAGCTACCTGGACGACACCAGCAAGTGCACGATCTGCCACGGCATCCACTCGGCGCCGGCCCCGGCCCAGCCGCCGTCCTACCTGCTCAAGGTGGACCTCAGCAGCGGCGGCACGGTGGCCAGCCTGTGCTTCACCTGCCATGACGGCACCGGCAGCAACCGGGCGGTGAAGACAGAGTTCTACCGCGATTGGGACGGTTCGAGCGGCAAGTCCGCCCACCCGGTGCTGCAGGCCTCGGCCTTCGACGCCGGCCTGCCGGACGCCAACGGGCGCAACTACTACGGACTGCAGCTCAAGTGCACCAACTGCCACAGCGCCCATCTCGAGGCCTACACGCCGGCGAACACGTCCACAGAGACGCCGCGCCTGCTCAGCCCGCGGCTCAAGGAGATGAACGGGCAGCAACCCTTCTTCCGCCACAAGGGCGAGGGGGTCTGC
>DYIH01000268.1:1938-2216 GCA_020723785.1 Thermaerobacter marianensis | reverse complement strand
ATTGGTCGATGAAGAACCGAGCTGGGTCAAACGAGAAGACTGGGCGGCCGCCGACGCGATGGGCTTCTGGTTGCCCGGCGCGGGCGGCGGGGCACCGCAGCCGGAGACAAACCATGCCAGAGCGGCCAGTAAAGCAAAGGCCGACCGTCGCATGCCGTAACGGGTTAGTTTATCCCATTCCGTAACTATTTCGACCCCTTCTTCTTCGGGACCATATCCCATTCCGCTACCCTTGCTGCGCTATGGAAACCGGCAGTCGCAGGCGCTTCGACAATTCG
>DYIH01000268.1:0-1928 GCA_020723785.1 Thermaerobacter marianensis | reverse complement strand
GGGGGGGGGGGGGGGGAAGAACTTTGCATACCGGCAACGTATTGAGTTTCTTGACAACATTATAACATTCCCGCCTTTTTAATGACCGCTCCAAGAAGTCCGACCTTTAAAATCTCCCTCGTGCCGGGGATCGTAATCAACTGCCTGTTGGGCAAACCCGTAGTTCGTGGGCAAGCTGACGCATGCGTTCGAGGCGCTGGGTTCAAAGTCCGTCGAGAGCCTCCGCCAGGGCTTCCAGGGCGGCGCGGACCTTCCGGTAATTCGTGGACCGCGAGAGATGGAGGCGCGCCGCGGCGGCCTCCGGCGTCCTGTTGCCCTCAACGAACGCGGCCCGCAGGACGGCCTGGTCGTCGGGGGTCAGGGCTCGGTAGGTGTCTCCCGAGTGAGGAGGTCCCACAGCAGGTTGCGGAGTTCCCGCCCGTCGCGGCCCAGCCGGCGGACCAGGGGGCTGTCGTGGAGCCGGGCCGGGTGGTCGATGGCGGCCAGATCAAGATCGCCGCGGCGGCGGCCAAGATGCTGGTGGACAACGGTCCCCCGGGCGACCCGATGGCCCCGCGGGGCTTCCGCCCCATCTTCCACCCGCCCACCCGCTACCTCACCGACGTGCCAGCGGGGGCATTGTGGGTGATCAGCATGCGCCAGGGAAAGCTGTGGGCCCTGCGCCGCATACCGTTACCCGAAGAATCGGTGGGTCAGGTCGTCTTCGATGATGCCGGTCGGCGCATCCTGGTAATGGCCCGAAACCAAAAGAGCCTCTACCTTATCGAGAATCCCGCCGAACCCAAGGTGATGAAGTTGGTTACGCCTTCCGGCGCAGGCTTTCGCGGCATGTGGGGAACAGCATTTGCCGAGGGCGGTCGCTTCCTCTTCCCCGGCTACTTCCACGACGGCGCCGGGACAACCACCTGCGACGCACTGGCCCGCCTGTCCATCGACGAAGAAATCGCTCGTGCCGCGGAAGGCAAGGCTGAACACCGCAACGTACCCATCCGTCTATCCTACGCGGCCGACATCCACTGGCTGCGGGGGCGGCACCTGCCTCCGGCGGCCGACGTGCCGTACGCCTACTGGATAGAGTCGGCCGAGCGCTCTTACGTGATCACCCGCCGTGACGACGGTGTATCGCGCCTGGTGCTCCTGCAAGGCCGCGACAGGGATTCCGGCCGCTGGATTGCGCTGGACTCCGCGGCGGTTATCATCGGCCTCTCGGCGTACCATCACCGGGTAGAGTACCTGGCGCGGTCCGCCGATGGAACCTGGGAGGTGCGATGGCAGGACGTTACCGACGGGCGCGAGTGGCACAAGGTCACTATACCTGCCGACCATAACCCCACCTACCCGGAACTCGCTCACAAGGGGCGCCGCCCGGTGTGGGCCGAAATGGACTGGGTCGATGGTCACTTGCGCCTCTGGAGCGCCGACACCCGGGGCAACCAGGCGCTGCCGCCAAAGCTCGTCTGGGAGGCGGGCACCCTCCCTGGACCGATCCGGGTGTCCGAAGCCGCGCCCGTGTTCGCCACGCAGCTACCCGACGCGATCGTGATAGGAGAGATGTAGGTTCCCTCCCATTCTCTGTGCGGGTCTCTTTTAATGGCCCCCATAAAAAGGACGGGATACGCGAATAGGCTAATAAAAACTAAACAGACGCAGCGCCCGTCGCCGCATGGTCGGCTGGCCCCCGGCAGGCCGCGCGAGGATGATGGACGAGATGGTTTCCGCGATGGTTTCCGCGGAGGAAGGAGGGTAGGCAATGAAAAAGGTCTTGATTGCCATCATGGTGACCCTCATGCTAGCCGCGCTGGCCGGAACCGCCTTGGCCAGCAACATGGGCTTCAAGTTGAATTACTCTTAGGCTACTCTCATGATGCGGCAACCGGATGAATGCCGGGGCTGATCGGAGGGGGTCGCGGATCGGCCCCGGCATCCTG
>DYIH01000267.1 GCA_020723785.1 Thermaerobacter marianensis | reverse complement strand
GTCGGATTCTTCCCGGGCGATGAAACCGTTCTGGACCATCAATTCGAGGACGACGTTGCGTCGCTTGACCGCCGCCTCGGGGTTGGTGATCGGCTCATAGTCGTTGGGCGCCTGGGGCAGGCCGGCCAGCAGGGCTCCCTCCGCCAGGGTCAGCTGGCAGGCGGCCGGACAGTCCGCCCGGGGTTCGTGGCCGAAGTAGAGCTGGGCTGCGGACTCGATCCCGTAAGCGTCCCGGCCGAAGTAGATGTGGTTCAGGTACATCCCGAGGATCTCTTTCTTGGTGTAACGGCGCTCCCGTTCAATGGCCAGGACGGCTTCCCGCAGCTTGCGGCGGAGGGTGCGCTCGCGTCCGATGGGGAAGGCGTTGCGGGCCAGCTGCTGGGTGATGGTGCTGGCGCCTTCCAGCGGCCGGCTGCGCAGGTCATTGTACAGGGCCCTGGCGATGCCCCGCGGGTCCAGGCCGTAGTGCCTCCAGAAGTTCTTGTCCTCCACGGCCACAAAGGCGTCCTGGACGTGTTTCGGCACCTGGTCTATGTCCACGACGACGCGGTTCTCGGTCCCGTAGATCTTGGTGACCTCACGCTGGTCCTTGTCCAGCACGACCGTGGACAGGAACGGCGTGGGGCTGCGCTGTGCCAGCGCGGGGAGGGTCCTCGCCACGCTCATCACGATCCCGGCGGCGACGCCGAGACCGGCCACCGCCAGGACGGCGAAGGTCAGGAGGGCGATCGGCAGCCAGCGTCTCCTGCGGACGCGCTTGCGTTTCGGCGCCTCTACGGTCATGCAGCGATTCCTCCCGCCCGGAGGCCGGGCGCGTTTGATGCGCCGTCCGCCGACACGGCACGATTATAGCATACGGTATGCGCCTTGTTCCGCGTCGCCGCGGCAGGCGACAGCTCCACGGGGCGCAACACCGTTTTATGGTATAATTTTTTGGAACAGTGTGGCGGGAGGCGGGCATGGCCGAGGCATCATTTTCCGTTGAAGAACAAATCGAAATCTTACGGCGCGGTACGGCTGAGATCATCTCCGAGGCCGAGCTGGCGGACAAGTTGCGCCGGGCCAGGGCCGAGGGGCGGCCCCTGCGGGTCAAGCTGGGGCTGGACCCGTCGGCGCCGGACATCCACCTCGGGCACACCGTCGTGCTGCGCAAGCTGCGCCAGTTCCAGGACCTGGGCCATCAGGTGTTCTGCCTGATCGGCGACTTCACCGGGCGCATCGGCGACCCCTCCGGCAAGTCGGAGACGCGCAAGCAGCTTTCCGAGGAGGAGATACGGGCCAACGCAGCGACGTACGAGCGCCAGGTGTTCAAGATCCTGGACCCGGAGCGGACAACGATAGAATGCAACAGCAAGTGGCTGGCGCCGATGGACTTCGCCCAGGTGATCCATCTGGCCGCCAAGGCCACCTTGGCGCGGATGCTGGAGCGGGACGACTTCGCCAAACGCCACCGGGAGGGCCGGCCCATCCACCTCCACGAGTTCTTCTACCCGCTGATGCAGGGCTACGACTCGGTGGCCCTGCGGGCCGACGTGGAACTGGGCGGCACCGACCAGACCTTCAACCTGATGATGGCCCGCCAGATCCAGCGGGAGTTCGGCCAGGAGCCGGAGGTGGCCGTCATCACCCCGATCATCGAGGGGCTCGACGGCGTGCAGAAGATGTCCAAGAGCCTGAGCAACTATATCGGCATCGACGAGCCCCCGTCCGAGATGTACGGCAAGACGATGTCCATCCCCGACGCCCTCATCACCCGCTACCTGGAGCACTTCACCGGCGTCCCCATGGCCGAGATCCGGCGGATGGCCGCCGACATGGCCGCCGGCCGCCTCAACCCCCGCGACGCCAAGATGCGGCTGGCCCGCGAGATCGTCGCCCTCTACCACGGGGCTGATGCTGCGCGGCGCGCCGAGGAGGATTTCGTCCGCCGCTTCCGGCAGGGCGAACTGCCGGAGGAGATCGAGGAGGTGGCCATCCCCGCCGGCGAGCTCGACGGCGGGCGGATGTGGCTGCCGCGCCTGCTGCAGCGCTGCAACCTGGCCGCCAGCACCAGCGAGGCCCGGCGCAAGGTGGTCGAAGGGGCGGTCCGGGTGGACGGCCAGCGGGCCGGCGACCCGGAGGCCGCGGTGGCCGTGGCGGACGGCATGGTCCTGCAGGTGGGCAAGCGGCGGGTGGCGCGCGTCCGCCTCCGCTGACCACTTTCCCGAAGACACCCCTGCGAGCGTGTTGCGAACTCCC
>DYIH01000266.1 GCA_020723785.1 Thermaerobacter marianensis | reverse complement strand
TTTCATGGTCGAGTCGCAACGCGCCGCCGGCGAGGCCGGCGCCGGAGACAGGTTGCGGATCCTGGTGGTGGACGACGACCAGAAGATCCTGGACGCCGTGCGCCGGGGCCTGTCACTGCGCGGCTATGACGTCGTCACGGCCGGTGACGGCGCCGACGCCCTGCGGCTGGCGACCCTGGAGCCGCCGGACCTGATCATCCTGGACATCATGATGCCCGGTCTGGACGGCCTGGAGGTGTGCCGCCGGGTGCGCGAGGCGTCCGACACCCCCATCCTCATGCTGACGGCCCGTGATGAGGTCAGCGACCGGGTGCGCGGCCTGGAGGCCGGCGCCGACGACTACCTGGCCAAGCCCTTCGCCTTCGAGGAACTGATCGCCAGGGTGCGCGCCCTGCTGCGCCGCTCCCGCCCCGAAGCGCGGGAGGACCGGCAGGTGCTGCGCTTCGCCGACGTCACCGTGGACACGGCCACGCGGGAGGTGCGCCGCGGCGAACGGCTGCTGGACCTGACCCCGCGGGAATACGAACTCCTGCTCCTCTTCATGCACAACCCGCGGGTGGTGCTGACCCGCGAGCGCATCCTGGAGCGGGTCTGGGGTTTCGCCACAGAGGTTGAGACCCACGTCCTGGAGGTGTACATCGGCTACCTGCGCCAGAAACTGGAGGCCGGCGGCGAGCCCCGGCTGATCCATACGGTGCGCGGAGCCGGTTACATGCTGAAGGCTCCGCCGGAAGGCGCGCCGGACAGGCGGGAAGGCGCGTGAGGGCATGTCCATCCGCCTGCGCCTGACCCTCTGGTATTCCGGCATCCTGGCCGCCACCCTGGTAGCTTTCGGGGTGGTCCTTTATCTTCTTTTGAGTCAGAACCTCCTCCACGGGGCCGAGCGCACCGTCCGCACCAGGGCCGAGAAAATGGCCCTCCTGCTGGACGTGCAGGTCGTGCCGGGCGGCGGCGTGGCCGTCCTCCTGCCGCGGCTCGATCCCTTCGCCGACGACCCGGACCTCTTCATCCAGGCGGTGGACAACTTCGGCGCCGTGCAGGACCGGTCGAACACGCTGGGCAACAGGTTCCTCCCGGTCACGGCCGGCACCATGACGGCGGCCCGCAAAGGGGTGCCGGTCATGGAACGGGTCAGGATCGGTGGCCAGGACGTGCTGCTCTACAACCAGCCCATGTTCCCGGGCGACCCCGGCACCGGGGTCATCCAGGTCGGCCTGTCGCTCAAACGGATCCACGACCTCCTCGAGCGGCTCCGCTGGTTGCTCCTGTTGATCGGGAGCGCCGGGCTGGTCCTGGCCGGGACCCTGGGCGCCCTCCTGGCGCGCAAGGCCCTGCACCCCATCGACCTGCTCATGCATGACGCCGAGGCCATCGGCCGGTCCCAGGACCTGAGCCGCCGACTGGCCGACCCCGGCACGCGTGACGAGGTGGGCCGTCTGGCAGGAACGTTCAACGAGACGCTGTCACGCCTCGAGGCAGCCCACGAGCAGCTGGCCGCCGCCCTGGCCGCCCAACGCCGTTTCGTAGCCGACGCGTCCCACGAGCTGCGCACCCCGCTCACGGCGATTCGCCTCAACGCCGAGGTCCTGCGCGATGCCGGCCCCTCCATGTCCCCCGAGGAACAGTCCCAGGCCCTCGGCGACATCGCCGGCGAGGCGGAACGTCTGAGCCGCTTGGTGAACGACCTGCTGACCCTGGCCAGGGCCGACGCCGGCCACCACCTGGAACTGGCCCCCCTGGATCCGGGCCCGATCCTGGAAGACGTGTACCGGCAGGCCCGCCTGCTGGGGCGCGACCATGTCGTCGAGCTCGGCGAACGCGACGCTGGATGCGTCCTCGGCAACGCCGACGCCATCAAGCAGCTGCTGCTCATCCTGGTGGACAACGCCCTCAAATACACGTCGGCGGGCGGCACCGTCCGACTGTCGGCCCGGCGGGAAGACGGGTGGATGCTGCTGCAGGTGGCCGACACGGGGCAGGGCATCGCCGGGAAGGACCTGCCTCACCTTTTCGAGCGCTTTTACCGCGCCGATCGGGCGCGCCCCGCCGGCGGCGCCGGCCTGGGCCTGGCCATCGCCCAGTGGATCGCTTCCGAGCATGGTGGCCGGATCACCGTCGAGAGCGAGCCGGGCGTGGGCAGCACCTTCACCGTCTGGCTCCCTGTGGTATAATGGCGCGGGAGCCGACAAAATCATCGGTTTTCGTATATGCCTGGGGTGGTAATCAATGGAATGGTGCCGCATTC
>DYIH01000003.1:6102-24023 GCA_020723785.1 Thermaerobacter marianensis | reverse complement strand
GCGGCGCTGGCGGGGACGCTCGGCCTGGCTCTGCTGGCGGTGATCGGCGGGCTGGTGTTGTTCCTGCCGTGGCTTCTGCCGGGCCGGGAGCCGGGCGGCGCGGCGCCCGGGTTCCCGGACGTGCCCCAGGTGCAGCTGGTGCAGAGCTGGCTGCCGTACGTCCTACCGGCGGCAGCCCAGGCGCAGGTCGATCCGGCACTGGTCCTGGCGGTGATGACCCGCGAGTCGGGGGGTAACCCGGTGGCGGTGAGTCCGGCCGGGGCCATCGGCCTGATGCAGCTGATGCCCGGCACGGCGCGCGGGCTGGATGTGCCGGATCCGGTGGAGTTGTCCCTGCTGGACCCCCCGGTGAACATCGGAGCGGGGACGCGCTACCTGAGCGGCCTGTTGGCCCGGTACCACGACGTGGTGCTGGCCCTGGCGGCGTACAACGCCGGGCCGGGGAACGTGGACCGGGCGGGCGGCGTGCCGGGATTCGCGGAGACGATCGCGTACGTGGCCAACGTGACGGCCGACTTTGCGGCTTACAAGAACTTCAACGTGATCGGGCTGCCTCGGGTCATCGAGGCGCCCGCCGCAGAGCCAACGCCGGTGCTGGTGACGGCCTCCGGGCCGTACGGCGAGGACGACGCCCTGTGGGGTCTGCCGGCCCGGGTCACGGTGATCGTTGGGGGACGGCGGGTTGAGGCGAGCTACGAGTTGCGTCCCCTGGCGGCGGGGTTGCCGCCGGGCGGGGCCTGGGTGGCGGTGGCCGCCGGGTTGGCGCCCGGCCGTCACCGGATCGAGGTGGAGGCCGAGTGGCGCTGGACCGGCCCGGACGGGTCGGAGCGGTCGAAGGTGATGACCGAGCATGGCGAAATCAAAGTGTTGGAGGGGAAACGGTCATGAGGACACGGGTGTGTAAGCTGGTCGGTTTGGCGGCGGCGTCGGCGGGCTGGCTGCTGCTAAGCGGCGGGATCGCCCTGGCGGCGGTGGTGACCAACGCCAAACTCGACGGGGCGCTACAGAACGCGCTCGACACGATCCAGTACTACGGGCCGATGATCGGCGGAGCGTCGACGGCGGGCGGTTACCTGTACGGCCATTTCGCCGCCGCCGGAGAGTCCAAGGACAAGGCGGACAAATGGGTGCGGAACTCGTTGTGGGCGGTGGCTGGCACGGCCATCGCGCCCAACCTCGTCGACCTCATCACGGGGCTGTTCAAGTGACCGCCGGCGGCGGCGGCCTGGGGGTGATGCCCGTTGGACGTGCTCGGCAACATGGTCGCCAACGCCCTGGCGACGCTGCTGAACCTGCTCGTCGAGGGGATCGGCAAGCTGATCGGCGCGCTGTTGGAGCATACCCTGTTCGCCCAGGTGTCGCTGGCGCCCGGGTCGGATCTGGCCCAGGCGCTGGAGCCGGTCTTGCAGGGGACGCGGACGGCGGCGCAGGCGCTCTTGAGCTTCCTCTTGGCCTACGGGTTCTTCCGGCAGATGCTGGCGCCGTCGTCCGACCTGCGGGCCACGCACCCGTCGGTGCTCGTGCCCCGGGCGGTCATGGCCGTGGCGATCGGATACGCCGCCCGGGATATCGTAGCCATTCCGCTGGACATCGCCAACGGCATCACCAGCTACTTCCTGGATCTCATCGCGCGGGGACCCGATGTGCAGGGGACGCTTCTGGGTAACGGCACCAAACTGGCAGCCGTCGCCGGGACGGGGGCGCTGGCTTGGACCCTGATCCAGCCGGTCCTCTATCTGGCCGCGGCCATGTTCCTGGCCTGGGTGGTGGGCAGTTACTTCGTGCGCAAGCTGGAGCTGGTGTTCTTCACGGGGCTCTTGCCACTCGGTGCGGCGCTGTGGACGCTGGACATCGGAGCCGGTCTGTGGGGCGCGCTCCTGGTGGAGGTCCTGGCAGTGATCTTCTACCAGCCGCTGCAGGTCATGCTCTGGTATCTGGCGCAGCGGTTCATGTTCGGGCCGGCGATGACGCCGCTGGGCGCCATCGAGGCCTTCATCACGGGGCTGGTCGCTCTGTATTACATGACCCAGGTGCCGCGGCTTTTGCGCCAGTTCCTCGGACACGGGATCGGCGGCGGGGTGCTGTTCGGCGGCGAGGTGGCGGCGGGTTACCTTGCCGCGAGGGGATTACAGGGCGCGTGGGGCGCGTCGGCGGCCGGCCAGACGGTGGGCAGTGTCACCGCCGGCTGGCGGGCGCGGACCCAGGCCGAACTGGCGGGCGTCGAGGAGCGCCGGCCGGGGGCTGCCGCGCTGGGCGGTCGGCTGCTGGCCGGCCTGGCGGGAGCCGGCAGCCAGGCGCTGGCGGCCGCCGCGGCAGCCGTTCCGTCGGCGGGTACGGCCGAGCGGCTCGAGGGCGCGGCGGCCTGGCTGGGGGGCGTGCGGGCGGCGCCGCAGAGCTTGTACCACGCCCTGGGTCGGCAGTATCTGCGCGGGGTGGCGGCCCAATCCCGGTACGGGGCGGAGGCCGAGCTGGCGCGGGCGACGGTGGACTATGCCACCGGGCGGCCGTTCCTGCAGGACCAGGCCGATACGCTGCGGAAATTCGCCGTGGCCGAGGGATACGCGCGGGAGCCGCACGCGGCGGCCGCGGCGGCGGTGGCCAAGGACCTGGTGGAGACGCGTCAGCACCTGGCGGTGACCCGGGACGGCGGCGCGCGGTACGCCGGGCAGGAGGCGGCTAAGAACCGGGCCATCAACGCCTTGCGCGACGCCGGCGGCGATCAGCTGGGATCCCAGACGCCGGAGGAGCACACGCGGGCGACGGAAGCCCTGCTGCGGCAGCGGATCGCGCGCCACAACGCGACGCACCAGTATCTGCTGCGGCGCGGCGGGCGCTGAAGGGGGAGGTGAGGACGATGCTCGGGTCATCGGAGGGTTTCCGGGTCGGGTTCCTGCTGGGGCTGATGGACCCGCCGGAGGAGCCGGCGGAGGAGTATGGCGCGGCGCCGGCCGTGGCCGAGGAGAGCGAGTGGCGGCGGGCGCTCGGCACGCCGCCGGAGGACTGGCCGGAGGCTTGGCGGCGGCGGTGGCCGGACACCTACGCGCACCAGGTGACCTACTGGGAGCAGGTGGTGCGGGGGCGGCGGTAGACGGCAGCGCGCCCATCGGGACATCGGGGCCGGTCCATGGGCCGGCCCTTTGTATTTCCGTGAAATAACGGGGGTGGCGGTGATGCGGGCGACCCTGCCGACGACGGTGAAACGGGACCACCGGGCCTACTTCGGCCTGACGATGCGGGAGGTCCTGCTGGTGGCGTTTGTCCTGGCCGTGGCCAAGCGGGTGCTCCTCCGATTGCCCGAGGGGTGGCCGGCGGGCCTGCGGTACGGCCTGGCGGGGGGCGTGCTGGCGGTCGGGCTGGTCCTCGCCCTGGGCCGTTGGCCGCTGGACCCGACCGGCGAACGGCTCGGCGTCTGGGCCGAGCGGGTGGTGCGGTACATCATCAACCGGAAAAGGCGGGTCTACGTATGAGCGATGCACAGGTGCCGGCCCGGGTCAAAGGCCGATCGTCGACCCAGGACTGGCTGGACGTGGCCCAGGTCGGGGACGGCCAGGTGCGGCTCAAGTCCGGCCAGGTGGCGGCGTTGATGGAGGTCCGGGGCATCGGCTTCGGCCAGTTGTCCTACGAGGAGCAGGACGCGGTCATCGACCAGTATCGGGCCTTTTTGAACGCCCTGAACTGCCCGGTACAGATCGTCTCCACGACCGAGGTGGTGCGGCTGGACGGTTATCTGAACGCCTTGAAGGAACGGGCGTCGGTCGCTGAAAACGACGAGCTGCGCCTGCTGATCCTGGCACAGCACGACTTCCTGCGCGACCTGGTGCATCTGGAGCGGCCACTGACCCACCGCCACTTCGTGGTCGTGTGGGCGGAGGCGACCGCGGGTGGGCTGATCGAGCGGCGGCGCGGCCACGTCCAGGCGGGGCTGGAAGCGATGGGGTTGGCCTGCACGGCGCCGGGCCGGGCGCCGCTGCTCAACGTGCTCGTCGCGGCGTACGGTGCCGGGCGGGGCTTGCCCGGCGGGGAGGGAGCGGTATGATCCGGCTGCCCAAGCTCGGATGGCGATGGGACCGACACGGCGGGGCGGACAAGCTCGTCCTGGGCCCGCCGGAACGGACGGCTTACCTGGACGGCGGGCGGACGACGCCGGGCGACCTGATGGCGCCGGCGGCGATGGACCCGCGACCGGGCTACCTGGACCTCGGCGGGCGGTACGCCCGCACGCTGAAGGCGGTCGGATTCCCGCGCGACGTGGAGAACGGCTGGCTGGACCCGCTCTACAGCTTCCCGGCGGACCTGCGGGTGGCTCAGTACATCTTCCCGCTGCCGTCCGGGCCGGTGATCTCCGAACTCAACGCCGAGATCGTCAAGTTGGAGACGCGGATCAACGACGCCCACCGGCGCCGGAAGCCGCCGGACGCCTACGACCTCATCGCTCTGGAGGACGCTGTGGCCCTGCGCGACGCGCTGGCCCGGAATCAGATCAAGCTGTGCGTCTGGCACCTGTACGTCACCCTCTTCGCCGGGTCGCTGGAGGAACTCGACGATCTGACGGACCGGGTGCGCCAAGAGTTGGACGGGATCATGCTCGCCACGCGGACCTGCTACTTCCAGCAGGAGGAGGGCTTCAAGACGACGCTGCCGCTTGGACAATTGCTCGTGCCCTCCGGCCGCAACATGGACACCTTGAGCCTGGCGACGACGATGCCCTTTTCGACGTCGGAGTTGGTGCACCAAAGCGGCGAGTTCTGGGGGATCAACCTGGCCAACCGGTCGGTCGTCATCCTGGACCGGGGGCTTCTGCCGGCAGGCCACATGGTGGTCATCGGGGCGACCGGCACGGGCAAGAGCTTCGCCATCAAGAACGTGATGACCCAATCCCACTGGTGGGGCCGGCCGGTCCTGGTGGTGGACCCGTCCAAGAGCGAGTGGCGGCGCTGGGTGGAGCGACTGGGCGGCCAGTACGTCCACCTGAGCCTGAGTTCGGCGCACCGGGTCAACGTCTGCGCCCTGGTGCCGCCCCAGGATCTCTCCCGGTTGGAGGAGGACGAGCTGCGGCCGGTGAGCTTGAAGGTGGGCTTTCTCATCAACTTCCTCGAGGTGCTGCTCAACAACCCGGGCGCGCATTTCAGCCCGGCCGAGCGGGCCGTGCTGGACCGCGTACTCCGGCAGGTGTACGCCGAACGGGGCTTCACCGACGACTGGGCGTCGGTCTACGACACGCGCTTTGAACGCGGATTCGGCCGGTTGAAGGAGATGCCGGTTCTGGGCGATGTGTATGACGCCCTGCGGGCGGATCCGGAAGGCGGGGACCTGGCCCTGCGGCTGGAGCCGTACGTCCATGGCAGCCTGGCCCTGTTCAACGGCCAGACGAACGTGGACCTGTCGAGCGACGTGATCGGGTTCAACATCTACGGGTTGCTGAAGGGCCAGCCGCACCTGGCGGAGGCGGTCTACTACGCCTTGTCCGACTTCGCCCTGGCCTGGCTCTGGTCGGACCGGCGGCCCAAGGAGATCGTCCTGGACGAGGCGCACCACATGTTTCGGCGCCTGAACACCGCTCAGTTCGTCTCGCGGCTGTACCGCGAGGCCCGCAAGGCGGGCGGCCGGGTCACGCTGATGAGCCAGTGCCTGACGGACTTCCTCGGCCGCGAAGGCGGGGAGGACACGCCGCTTAAGGAAGAGGCGCGGGTCTGTCTGGCCAATGCCTACACCAAGTTCGTGTTGACCCAGACGAACCCGGCCGAGGCGCGTTATGCCGGGCGCGTATTCAACCTATCCCAGGCGGAGGTGCGGCTGGTCACCCCGCCGGCGGACCAGGCCGGCGAATCCCTGCGGCTGCGTCGCGGCGTCGGGGTGCTCATCGCCGGCGGCCAGCGGGTGGCGGTACGCGTCCAGGTGCCGCCGTCGCTGCACCGGTTGATCACCACCGACCCGGAGGAGCTAAGGATCATCGAGGCGGAGGAAGCGGAGGACGCCGAAGCCGGCAGGCCGGCATGAGAGAGGAGGGCCGGCGATGGAGGAGTGGTTGGAACGGCTGTTTCCGGTCGGGCGGAGGTCCCTGCTCTGGGGTGTGCACCAGTTCCTCTGGCATCCCTTTACGGTGTGGCTGGCTTGGCGAAACCTGTACGGCCCGCCGACCTGGCGCGAGACGCTGGCGATCCTGGTCCACGACTGGGGTTACTGGTGGACGCCGGACATGGACGGACCGCGGGGGCGGCGTCATCCCGAGTTCGGCGCCCGGCTGATCGGCCGGCTGTTGGGACCGGCGTACCGGGATCTGGTGCTCTACCACAGCCGTCACTACGCGGCCAAGGCGGGCGTTCCGCCCAGCCGGCTGTGCTGGGCGGACAAGCTCTCGATCCGCTACGACCCGTGGTGGTGGTATCTGCCGCGGGCCCGGTTGAGCGGCGAGCTGGGCGAGTACCGCCGCCGGGCGGCGGGCGGGGCCGTGCCCCTGGCGGCGTCCCACCGGGCTTGGTTCGACTGGCTGCGGGCCCACCTTCTCGCGGCCGTACAGGTCCAGTTGGTCAGCGGGGCGGACGCGCCGCCGCCGCGGGCAATTTCCGTGAAATAGACGGAGGGTGGTGCCATGTTCCGAAAGGACCCGTCTCTCGGGATGCTCTTCCTTCTGGCGGTGGCCGCCGTCCTGTATGAGAAGGCCAGCCGGCACTGGCCGCCGGGTGGCGGAGTGGGCGGCGGCGGGTCGGCGGCGGCGCCGGCCCTGGGGCTGCCGGACCTGGGCTGGCTGTCGGCCGCCGGGCGGGCCGGGCTGGTGATGGCGCTGGCTGGCGCCGGCGCTGTCCTGGCCGGGCAGGGACTGCGCTTGGCGGCCACCCTGGGCGCCCGGGCGCGCCGGGTGGCCGAGCTGGAGACGGTGGAGATCGTGCTGTCGCGGGACGACACGACAGAACCCTTCGAGGTCATGGCCTTTTTCGATCACCTCCACGGGTTGCTGGCCGCCCGGTTCGTCGGGTTGGTGGCCGGCCAGCCCTGGGCGGTGTGGGAGTTGGCCAAGAAGCCGGGCGACCTGGTGCGCTTCTACCTGACGGCGCCGGGCCGGGTCATGGGCTACGTCCAGGCACGGCTGCAGGCCACCTACCAGAACGTGCGCTTCGCGCCGGCGACGGATCGGCCCAAGGCGCACTACCTGTACGCTCAGCAGTTCCGGCTGGCCGAGCATTGGAGCTTGGGGCTGAAGAGCCTGAAGAACTACCAGAATCTGATCAGCGAATCGATGGTTGCCGCCTTGGACCGGGCCGAGGCCGAGGTGCGGCTGCAGTTCGTGCTCATCCCGGCCGGGGTGACCGCGCGGGAGATCAAGGGCCGGGTCCGGTACGTGGAGGGCGCGGCCCAGCGCCGGCGCGCCGGGGACGCCGGTGATCCGGGCGTCGGCTATGTGGAGAACAAGGAGTTCAACCGGATGCTGGAGGCGGTGGGCAAGAAGCTGTTTGCGGTGGAGATCCGGCTGGCCAGCGACGACTGGCCGAGCGCCCAGGCGCTCGTCGGCTGCATGAAGGAGGCCAGTGGGGACAACGAGCTGATCCCGTCCGTGGTCCTGCTGGGCCGGCGATGGTGGTTCCGCTGGGTGCGGGACCGGTCGCCCGGCTGGGGGCCCCTCGTGCGGCGGATGAGGATGGCCTCCGTCAGCCTGGCGACGCTCATGCAGCTACCCAGCGTGCGCAGCCGTGTGCCGCTCAACCGCTTCCCGGTCCGCCGCGGGCCGGCCCAGCGGACGGTGCCGCGCGTGACCAGCGCGGCCGAGGCGGTGATGCGGGACGAGGTGGGGTACCTGGACTTCGACCCGGCGGAGCGCCGGTACGGCCTGTTACTCCTGGGCGTGCCGGGGGTCGGTAAGTCGACCACCCTGCTGCGCCTCTTCGCCAAGGACGCCCGGGACCGGCGGAAGTGCATCATCCTCAAGGACCCGAAGGGCGACACGGCGCGGGCGGCGGTCGGACTGGTCCCGCGTGACCGTCCGGTCATCTGGTTGGACGTGGCCGACCCGCAGAACGGGGTCAGCCTGAACCCTTTCCGGCGGGTCGTCTCCCGCGCGTTGTTGGTGGACAACCTGATGAGCGGATTCAAGAGCGTCTTTGGGGACGACGCCATCCAGGCCCGATCCGACCAGATCCTGCGGGCAGGCATCCAGCTCGTGTTGGACGCCCTGCCCGACACGGGCACGTTGTTCGACGTCTACCGCGTCCTGGCTGACCCGGAATATCGGCGGGGCTTGGTCGATCGGACGCGCGACCCGATGGTGCGCCTTACCTGGACGGTGGACATCCCGGCCATGGCTTCCCGGCCGGGCCTGCTCGAGGAGGTGTTCATCGCGCCGAAGAACAAGCTGTGGCGCTTCTTGTCCGAGGAGCCGCTGCGCCGTCTGTTCTGCGGGCCGAACGCCATCGACTGGGAGGAGTTCGTCCGTGAGCGCGGGGTGCTCATCATCCACACGCCCAAGGGGGCGGCCGGCGATGAGAACGTGCGCCTGATGGGGAACTTCATCGTCTCGTCGGTCTGCCAGCTGATTCAGGGCCAACTGGCCCGGCCGGAGACGGACCGGGTGGATGTGGCCGTGTACCTGGATGAGGCCCACAACGACCTGAATCGGGACCTGGCCGCCACCCTGGCCGAGGGGCGCGCCGGCGGTCTGCAGCCGGTTTTCGCCTTCCAGTACCTCGACCAGATGAACGAGGCCGGCCTGAAGGACGCCGTGCAGTCCCTGCTGCAGAGCACGGTGATCTTCCGCACGGAGAAGCTCGAGGACGGCGAGCGGTTCACCAAGACGAACATGTGGCTGTATTCGAACTTCATCGGGGTACAGGACGAGGTGCAGGACCGTCTCAACTTCTCGGTCGACGACTACCTGAACCTGCCGATGCACCACGCCATCTGCCGCTGGACCCAGGGCGGGCGGCTGACCCCGGCGTTCCTGGCCCAGACGGTGGACTGGCGAACGCTGTACGACCCCGGCGTGGCGGCCTATCACATCGAAGCGTCCCGGCGGCGGTTCCCGGCCTGCCCGGAGACGCTGTTCCTCGACCCGGCGGCGGAGGTGCGCATCCCGCCGCCTGAGGCGCCGGGGACGGAGGCGGTGGCGGAAACAGTCGAGGCGGCGGTCGAGCCGCAGAACCCGGGGGAAACGGCCGCCGTGGGTGCGCCGGCGGGGGAGCCGACCCGGGCGGCGGGCGAGGGTCGGCCCACGCCAGCGGCCTCGCGGCGGAAAGGGGCACGGGCGGCGGCGACCGATGGCCCGGATTGGGCCGAGGACATCGCCGCGCGCCTCGGTCAGGTGCATAAGGCGGCGGAAATCGCGCGGACGGTCCGACGCCAGGGGGCGACGCCAGCCCAGGCGCGGCAGGCGGTGGCCGAGATGGAGTCCTCCGACCGTTGGCGGCCGGATCGGGTGCGCGACCCGCTGGCCGTCTTCGCCCGGTTCCTGGGGCGGATCGTAAAGAAGCAGCGCTGACTTATTTTCGTGA
Organism: Thermaerobacter marianensis; assembly: GCA_020723785.1. Classification (GTDB taxonomy): domain Bacteria; phylum Bacillota; class Sulfobacillia; order DYIH01; family DYIH01; genus DYIH01. Next base: position 14,544 of record DYIH01000003.1, on the reverse strand, counting down.
AATAACGGGAGGGGATCCCGTTGTGGGACGACGCGGAGGTTCGCGAGGAACGGCATCCCGACGCCGAGCGGGGCCGCGTGATCCTGGATGTGTTGCGGGAATCGGACGCGGCTCTGCGGGCGCTCGGGACCCTGGCCGATGCCGCCCGATCCGAGGACGGATTGGCATATCTTGTGCCCATCAGTTTGGTCGGGCCGGTGCTGGCCGCCTTGGCCGACACCTGGCACCTAGGAGATCTGGATACCTTCGATCCCGACCGGTGCCGGGTGGTCGCAGTGGACATTGGGCGCGGGATTCTAGTGGTTGAGGCGAGCGGCGACGACTGGGCCAGGCGGACGCGGGTATTTTGAGGAAAGAACGTAGCGTTAATGGGCATCTGGCTGACGGGGTTCGACTCTTTCCCAGCTTACCCGCATCAAGGCGTTGTACCAAATGCGCAGGATCCGTCGTTTTTCCTGACGGAGTAACCCGAGGCCTCTCTCGAATGGCGGAGAACCATTCGTTCTTAAGGGCCGGTGCATGACCAACGGACAAGACGCTTACGAGGTGAGCGGATAACATGTGGGTCTACAACGCGCCGCCGGCCGAGGACCCGCGGGGGCCGCGCCCGGCCCTGAAGGAGGTCTTCGTCAGGCCGAAGAAGTACCACTATAACGACCGCGATCTGGCCGTGCTGACCAACCTGTTGCTTCGGCGGTTCATGCGGACCGACCAGATCTGGCGCGAACATTTCTGGTATGCATCGGAGCGCATGGCGCGGGACCGGCTGCAGAAGCTGTACGAGCGCCACTTCGTCAACCGCCGACGGCTGCCCCCGGCGGGCGGCCAGGGGTCCGGCCCGTACGTCTGGTGGCTGGATTGGCTGGGGTGGGAACTCCTTCGCCACCGGGACGAGGACCGGCGGCTGCGCGGTGAGTCGTGCCTGGGGATCGGGCGGGGCTGGCGCCCGCCGGAGACGCTGCCGAGCCTGGGGAACGTGGTCCACGACCTGGAGCTTGGAGACTTCTGCATGGACCTGCGGGATCACTTCACCGGCCAGGGGTACGACGTCACCTGGCTGACGACCCGGCAGGCGCACCAGATGGTGCCGGCGGAACGGGCGGGGGAACCGGCGGCGGCGTTCAACCCGGATGCGGTGCTCGTCACCCGCACGGACGACGCCGTGGTCGTCCTGCACATCGAGTACGAGCGGTCGGCGGAACTGCATAAGTTCAAGCGTAAGCTCGCCGTCTGGGAGCGGTACCGCCGGCTGGGGTTATGGCAGGGTCGCTACCCGGCCGAACCGAAGGTGATCGTTGCTGGCGCGCGGCTGGCGCGCCCGGACCGGGGCCGGCAGAGCATCGAGCCGCTCCGGGCGTATGTACGGGCCAAGCGGGTGAGCGGGGTATTCTTTCTGTACCTGGATGAGGGCTACTGGGAGCATCGCCCGGAGGCGCCCTTCGGCTGGATCGTCGAGGCCGGCGCTACGGGGGAGCGAAGCCCGATCGCTGCGCCGGTGGAGACGACCCTGTGGGACCAGGTGGCCGGGCGGATCTACCTCAAGTGAGGGGGGTAATATATTCCGATGAAAAGTCGGGCACTGTTCCGATGATGCACGTTTCCTATTCCGTTCTTAGAACGGAACACGTTAGATCAATTCATCGGAATACCGGTCCAGACGTCAACGGAAGCCCCCCACCCCCACCACCCCTTGCAGGACGAGGGATTCCCCCACCCCACCCCCGAGGAAGGGGGTCGTCGCCGCCGGGGTTGAAACGCCCCGCCGCCGACGACCCCCTTCCTCGACCTCTCAACTTGCTATCGCAAGTGTGAGAGGTTTCGGGGTGGGGTGGGGGAGGGTGGGTGGGGTGGTGGGGGTGGGGGTAAGGCAGAAGAGAAAAGACAAAAAACAAAAGAAAAAAACAAAGACAAAAAACAAAAGAAAAAAAGCAAAGACAAAAACACAAACGTTGGAGACATGAGTGAATAAACGGAGGGCTGGGTACTCGCAGAGAGGGTTGGGTGCGTCAACGGGTGGCCGGGCGGCCCATTGAGGGCGGCCCGGCCCGTGAAGCGCGTAGGGCCCGCTGGAGAGGTTGGCCGGCCATCGGTCCGCGCGGAGCGGCCAAAGGCGCCGGACCGTGGCCGGCGGCTGACCCTCGAGGTCCGCCGCTGAGCGGGGAAACGCCGCGTTCGTGCCTGGGAGGCGGGCACCAACGCGGCGCCGGAAAGGCAGGCGTGACCGGCGTTCGCCCCAGGCGTCCGTCCGGACGGGGCTGTGCCCACGCCGGCCCGGCCGACCTGGCGGCACCCGCCGGACACGCCAGAGGCTCAAGGTGAGTCTGTCGACTCCAGGTTCTATTTTACGAAAATAAATCCTCGTGGTGGGCAACCCGGCCGGGTTGCCTTCCTTTATTTCATGAACCCCCCTCGGGCTTGCCCATTGTGGCCTGGCCCGCCGCTTCGGCAAGGGCCGCCGGGGGCCGTGAGCATAAACGGCCTCCGCCCCACCCTGTCGGGCGGGTCCCCTCCAATTATCCCTCCCGGCCCCGGCTGGCGCTTCGCGCCCCCTGTGCCTGCGCGGCTTGGGCCACCGGGGGGCGCTGCGCCGCCCGCGCCCCCCTGGCCCCCCTGGGGCTCGCCCCGAGGGGGGTTGCAGTCAAGCGGGAACCTTGGCAAGTGCATAGCGCGGTGGGGGTGAGCGGGAGACGCGGAGGTTAGACGCGCCGGCGATGACAGGCCCCCGGGAGTGGTTCCATTTGCGGAGGGTTCGGTATCCGGGTGTATCCGGACGATGGTGGCCCGAGGCGGACCTGCGAGACGTGCGGTGGGACCGGTCGGCAGCCGGAGTGAGCAGTGAGCGGTACAGCGAGGACAGTCGGGGTGAGAGGCCCGGGAAGATGCCTACGTTAAGGAGGAGTGGCAGATGATCACGGGAGTGCGGGTGCATCTGGTGGACGGGGAGAACGTGAAGGCCTTCGCGTCGGTGGTCCTGGGGGACGCGTTCGTTGCCCACGGGATCAAGGTGGTGGAAGGGGAGAACGGGCTGTTCGTGGCCATGCCGCAGCGTAAGGCCGGGGACGAGTATCGGGACACCTTCCACCCGATCACGGCCGAGGCGCGCCAGGACCTGAGCGACATGGTGTTGGCCGAGTACCATCGCCTGGTCAACGAAGGGGCCGACAACGGCCGGGGCCGCAAGGGCAAGGCCGGCAAGTCGCGGAAGGCGGCCGGGGCCGGGGCGTAAGCCCCGGCCTTTGGGCCGGCGGGGGTGTCGGCGATGGGGGAACCGTGGACGAGCTGCGAATTTTGCGGGCGCCTGTGCCGGGTGAACGATCTGGTGGCCACGCCGACGCCCATGCCGCTCTACGTGTGCGGGGATTGCCTGCGGGTGAACTTCGAGGGCGACCCGGCGGAGTTGGACCAGGTGATTCCGCCCCAGGAGGTCGCCGTGGAGGATTACGCCGGTCTGTACGGCGCGTGCGTGACCGGCGGGTGAAGCCTGAAATGAACCCGCCCGTGGGGCGGGTCGCGGAAGGAGCGGGATGGCGGTGTCGGTGGCGTTGGCGCCGCGTGAGCGGCGTGGGGAGGTGTCTCGGGTGGGTATGGTCATCGCGGTGGCCGTCCGCAAGGGCGGTGCCGGCAAGACGACGACGGTGTGCAACCTGGGGGTGGCGGTGGCGCGGCGGACGGGCGAGCCGGTGCTGCTCATCGATATGGACCCTCAGGCGAATCTGACCAAGCACTTGGGGGTGGACTGGCGGCGCCTGGAGAAGACGGTTAATCAGGTGCTGTTCGGGGACGCATCGGCCGATGAGGTCATCGTCGCAATGCCGTGGGGGGTGGATCTCCTGCCGGCCGGTATCGACCTGGCGGCGGCGGAGAAGGTGCTGCTGGGCGACCCGATCGACCCGAACGGCCGGCTGCGGGAGGTGACCGAACCGTTGCGGGAACGGTACGGTTACATCTTCATCGACTGCCCGCCGGCGCTCGGCGTGCTGACCCTGAACGGGCTGACGGCGGCGGATCGGGTGGTGGTGCCCTTCGAGGCCAACGCCCTCGGCGCGGAGGGCGTGATCGAGACGCTGAACATGATCGGACGGGTCAAAAAGCACTTGAATCCCGGCCTGCGGGTGGCGGGTATCCTGGCCAACCGCTTCGACGGCCGGCTTGGGCTGGACCGGGAGGTGCTGGAGGCGGCGCGGGAGCGGTTCGGGTCCCAGGTGTTCCGCACGGTGGTCCGGGAGGCTGTCTCGCTGCAGGAGGCGGTCGGGCACGGCCGGCCGGCGGCCCACTATCGCAGTCGGAACCCCGGTCACCGGGCGGCGCTGGACGCCTACGACGCGCTGGCGGAGGAACTGCTGACGGAATGCGGAAGGTGGGTGGACGATGGGCAAGGCGCCGAGCGCTGATGTGCTCTTCGGCGGGTCGGCCGGTTCGACGGAGATGGACGGGCTGCGGGAGATCCCGTTGGACGACATCCGGCCGGGTGAGAACATGCGCCGGAACTTCGACGAGACGTCGTTGGACGAACTGGCGCTGTCGATCCGGGAACACGGGGTGCTGCAGCCGGTCGTGGTGGTGGCGGACCCGGCAGGCCGAGGGTACGTTCTGGTGGCCGGCGAGCGTCGCTGGCGAGCCTCGCAGCTTGCCGGGCGGGCCACCATACCCGCGGTCGTACGGGACCTGACGCCCCAGGAGGCTCTGGAGGCCATGCTGGTGGAGAACCTCCAACGGGCCGATCTCGATCCGATTGAGGAGGCCGTGGGATTACAGCGGGTCTTGGAGAGCGGGGGCTATACCCAGTCGGAGCTGGCGGCCAAGGTGGGCAAGAGCCAGGCTTACATCGCCAACCGGTTAAGGCTGCTCCGGCTTCCCGAGGAGGTCCGGCGGCACGTGTCGGACGGGGAGTTGCCGGTCGGGCACGCCCTGCAGCTCCTGCGATTGGAGAACTCGCCGGAGTTCCTGACCCGGGTCGCCCATCACTTGATGGCCAAGAAGACGCCGGCGACGGACGTGCCGCGGGCCATTGAGGCGTTCATCGGCGACCGGGGAATGCCGCTGACGAACTGGTACGGCTGGCGCGGCAGTCCAAGGTTCGACCTGGCCGGCTGTGACGGGTGCGTTCATGCCGTGCAGTCCAAGGCGTGGGGCGGCGATGCGCGGTGGTGCCTCGATGAAGCGTGCTGGCGAGCCAAGCAGGAGGCTGCGGAAGCGGCCCGGCGGGAGGCGTTGGAACGGAAGGCCCAGGCGCTGGCGGCGGACGGGCAGCCGGTCGTCAGCCTGGCCGAGTTCGAGGCGGGGGACTTCGTGTTGCTGGAATATGCGGGGTTCGACCCGGCCGAGTGCCGGGGTTGCCGGTATCACTATGTCGGCGTGGCGGAACACCACGAGGAACCGGTGGATGCCTGCACCAACCGCGAGTGCTTCTACAAGAAGCGGGAGGCGTTCTACGGCGAGCTGCGCAAGCGCCAGGAGGCCGAGGGGCTGGCGCGCCGGCAGGCGGAGTTGGGCCGGATCGGCGAGGCGGCCCGGGCCCGGGCGGCGCGGGGCTGGGACCGGGATAATCTCCTGGATCTGGCGACCTGGGTCGTCCTGGCCTGCCATGTCCCGTGGCGCGGGGTGAAATGGCCCGATGTCCTGCGCGCCTGCGGGATCGAGACGGACGTCGACGGGCTGGATGGCGGCATGGCGGACACGGACGACGTGGAACCGGCGACGGTGCGGGCTTTCCTCGCAGGCTTCTCCGACGAACAGGTGCTGCGGCTCCTGTGGGCCTGGCCTGGCGCCGGCGTTGGGCTGCATGATGCGCAGGTGGCGTGGCTGTACGGCGTCGAGCCGGAGCCGGACGAGGACCCGCTCGGCGTGGACGAAGCCATGGCGGACACGGACGACGAAGACGACGGTGTCGGCGAGGCGTGAAGGGTTCGGGCGGTGGGCGTCGAACTCAAAGGCAGCGACGGGTGATGCGCGGAGGTGTGCGGGTTGGACGCGGAATTGCGGGAGTACCTGGAGGCGATGGAGCGGCGGCAGACGGAGGCCCTGCAGCGGGAGATCGGCAGCCTGCGGGCGGGGCAGGAGGCCCTGCAGGCGGGGCAGGAAGCCCTGCAGCGGGAGGTCGGCAGCCTGCAGGCGGGGCAGGAAGCCCTGCAGCGGGAGGTCGGCAGCCTGCGGGCGGGGCAGGAGGCCCTGCAGCGGGAGGTCGGCAGCCTGCGCGAGGGGCAGGAACGATTGGAAACGCGAGTCAGCCAGATTCACGCGGAGATGCTGGATATGGAGCGTCGGCTGGTTGAGGCGATCCGCCAGCGCCGTGTGGACGAGGACGTGGCCTTCAAGGAGATCATGCGGTTGGATCGGCGAGTGGATCGCCTGGAAAAACGCCTTGGCGAGGTGGAACGACGGGCCAGCGGCTAAGGCATCGCGTCGATTGGATCACGAGGACGAGCGGCGGGGTCGGTCCATGGGCCGGCCCCTTTCTTATTTCACGAAAATAACGGGGTGGGCGTCGTGGAGCCAAAGCGGGTACTGCTGGCGGTCGGGCCGGCGGTGGAGCCGGCCCTGCGGGCGTTCCTGGCCGAGGTGCTGGCGGACGGGTTCGAGGTGGTCGGCGCCGTGGAGGTGCTGGACGATCTCCCGGCGCGCCTGGCGGAACTGCGGCCGGACCTGGTGGTCGTGAGCCGGCACCTGCCGGGGTCGGTGCCGGCGCGGGAGGTGCTGCTGCCTGCGCGGCGGGCGTGGCCGGGGGCCAAGGTGGTCCTCTTGGCCGGCCCGGAGGACGACGAGGGCCGCGCGTTGGTGGCGGCCGCCATCGCCTGCGGGGTGTACAACTTCGTCTACGCGGATCGGGCCGGCGGGGTGGAGCGAGAAGCGTTGCGGGATGCGATCCTGGCCGATCGGACCTGGGCCGATGTGGCGGGCCACCAGCCGACACTGGTCGTGCCGGAGAGCGCGGCGTCTGTCGGGCGCGCCGAGGCGGAGTCTCAGGCGCCGCGGACGCTCAAGCTGTCGCTGCCGGCGCTCCCGGTGCCCAAATTGCCGAAGATCGAAATCGGGCTGCCCGGGCGCACGACGGTGGGCTGGTCCGGGCCGCGGCCCGCCCTGGGCCTGGTGGTGGCGGTCTGGGGCGCCTCGGGCGGTGTCGGCCGGACGACGGTGGCGGCCAATCTGGCGGCGGCCTGGGCGCGGGAGGGGCTGCGGGTGTCGGCCATCGACCTGTGTTTCGGCGCGCCGGCGCTGGCCGACGCCCTGGGCGTGCGGGGGTACGCGGCCGGCCGCTGGGATGCCCTGCGCCGCGGCGATCCGCCGGCGGCCATCCTGGTGCAGGGCGGTGTGGAGGGTGTGCGGGTTCTGCCGGGGCCGAGCCTGTCGGAGCGGGAACAAGCGCCGGCCATGCCGGCGGACGTCGTGGGCCGCTTGGTGCACCAGTTGCGGCTGGAGGATGACTGCATCGTCCTGGATCTGCCCGCCGATCCCCTCGACGAGCATGCCAGGATGGGGCTGGGGTTAGCCGGCCTGGTGGTCTTCGTCAGCGACGCGGCGCCGGGGTCGGTCAAACGGCTGGGGCTGGTGCTGCAGAACCCGTCGGTCGGGACGGAGGCGGCGCGGGCGCTGGTGGTTACCCGGCTGCGGCCGGACTTGGGCCGGGACGTGCAGGCGGTGGCGCGCGAGCTGCGAGTGAGCCCGCATCTGGCCCTGGGCGACAACGCCGGGCTGTACTGGCCCGCGCTGAACGGCGCGCCGGTGGCACTGGCCGAGAGCGCGGAGGGCGCGTTGTGGCGGCGGTTCGGGCAGAGCTTGATTCAATCGCTGAAAGGAGCGGTGCAGGTTGGGCATCGGTAACCTGTTGCGATCAAAGATCGGGCTGTACGTCCTCGCCGCCGCCTTTACGGCGGCGGGCGTGTATCTGGCCCAGAGTTACGTCAGCGAGGCGGGACGTACGGCCATGGTCGTTGTGGCGGCGCGGGACATCCCGCCCTACACGGTGCTGCGGCTTGAGGATGTGACGTTGGCGCCGCGGCCCGAGGCGCTCCTGCCGCGCCGGGTGTTTCGCAATCCGGGACCGTTGGCGGGACAGTTGACCCGCGCCCTGGTGCCGGCCGGCGCGCCGTTGGTCCCCCAGTACCTGGCCGGGGAGGGCCAGGCCGGCGGCGGGCTGGCCAAGACCCTGCGCGACGCCGGCCGGCCGGGGGCCTTCTCCCTGCGGCTGGCGGCGGATGACGCGGTGGCCGGGCGGGTGGATGTCGGCGACCGGGTGGACATCCTGACCGGCTACAAGGGTGACGACAACCGGCTGGTGACGGACGTGTTGGCCGGCGTGCTGGTGCTCGATGTGGTGCGTCCCGACGTGCAGCAGGGTCAGCAGGCGGGCGGTGGGGTGACCCTGGTCGTCGAGGCGGATGAGGACCTGGCCCGGCGGCTGTTCACCGTGCGCACCCACGCCGGGCAGATGGTCCTGCGGCTGCG
>DYIH01000003.1:0-6092 GCA_020723785.1 Thermaerobacter marianensis | reverse complement strand
GGAGGTGACCCGCCGATGAGCGGATGGTTGCCGAATGATCCGAGTCTAACATCCCAGCCGGCGGCGCCGGCGGGGCCACCGGAAAGCGGCAACGGATCGCCGCGTACAGCGGCACCGGCGGGCTGGGTGCCAGCCCAGGCGCCCGTCCGACCGGCGCCCCAGGCGGTCGTTCTGAAGAGCCTCTTGCTGGCGGTGTTCAGCGGCAAGGGCGGGGCCGGGAAGACCTCCGTATCCACGGCTATCGCGGCGCTCCTGGCCCGCCAGTATGAGGGGTATAAGGTGTGCCTGGTGGACTGCGACCCGTCCTATGGGCAGCTGGCCTATACGCTGGGGATGCCGCTGTCCTTCGCTTGGTCGGACGCCCTGGCTCTGGACCCGGCTGGGATCGTGAGTCACGAACTGGCGGCGGCCCTGCCACAGCATCCGGTCGGGTTCTGGCTCCTGGCCTCGCGGGGCGGGTCGGCCGCCTTCTGCGTATCGATGGAGGCGGCTGAAGCGGTGATCCGGGTGCTCGCTCAGGAGTTCGATGCCTTGGTCCTGGACTGCTCGGACCACCTGGACGACCCGATGACCCAGGCGGCGTTGAAGCTCGCCACTAAGCGGCTGGTGGTCGTCGAGCCGGACACCGCGGCCGTCGCGGCGTGCACGCAGGCCCTGGAGATCCTGCGTGAGCACGGGCTGTTCGATCCCGAGAAGACCCTGGTCGCCCTGAACAAGGTCGACAAGTTCCACGACGTGGGCAGGGTGCGGACGGCTATCGAAGGGCGCGGCGGCGGGTCGCTCTGGGAGAATTGGGGGCTGCGCGTGGCTGGGGTGATCCCCAGCGACCCGGCGGTGGCCCAGGCGCGGATGGCAAGCGCCATCAGCGTGCTGGCCAAGCCGAACGCGCCCTCCTCACGGGCGCTGAAGGAACTGGTCGCGCGTCTGGTACCGGCGGCCAAACCGGCCGGGGGCGGCCGGTTTCGGCTCTTCAGGAGGCGATAGCCGATGGGCGCGACGACGAACCGGCCACTCTTCGGCCAAGACCTCCGCGCCCGGCAGGTGGCGGCTGAGACGCCGGAGGTCCGGCAGCGGGCGCGGGAGAAGCTGTTCGCTCTGGGCCGGGCCTACCGCTCGGTGGACGAGGTGTATCCGGACGCGGAGCAGGCGGTGCGGGAGGCGGTGCGGGACCTGCAGGCGGCCTCGCGCGCCCTGGGCGCCAGCCCGTGGAACCACCAGGACGTGGCGCGGCTGGCGCGGGAACTGGCCCTGGACTTCGGCGGGTATGGCCCGCTCCAGCCGTTCCTGGACGACCCCGACGTGGAGGAGATCATGGTCACCGGCACGCGGATGCTGGTCATCCGCCAGGGTCGAGAGGAGTACGTCGAGCCGTCCGGTTTCCGAGACGAAGAGCACGTGCGGCTCACCGTCGACCGGATCCTGCTCCGTTCGGGGCGCCGGCTGGACGAATCCTGCCCGGACGTGGACACGCAGATCGTCATGGACGACGGCACTCTCTGCCGCGTGCACGCCATTATCCCGCCGGTGTCGGTGGCCGGTACGGCGCTCACCGTCCGCAAGTTCCAGGGCGGCATGACACCTGACCAGTACTTGTCGACAGGGGCGCTGACGCCGCAGGTGATGGCCTTCCTCGCCGCGGCGGTGCGCGCCCACCTGAACATCGTCGTCAGCGGCGGAACGGCCAGCGGCAAGACGACGCTCCTGAACGTCTTGGGCCACTTCATTCAGCGGGAGGAGCGGATTGTGACGGTGGAGGATGCGCTCGAACTCGATCTGCCGATCCGCGAGGTGCGGCCGCTTTTGACCCGGCCAGCCAACGTGGAGGGCCAGGGTGAGGTGACGATCCGCCGGCTGGTCAAGAACGCCCTGCGGATGCGGCCGACGCGGATCGTCGTCGGCGAGGTGCGCGGCGGCGAGGCCCTAGACATGCTCCAGGCGATGAACACCGGCCACGAGGGCAGCATGACGACGGGGCACGCCAACAGCGCCCGCGACATGCTCTCGCGCCTGGAGACGATGGTTCTCATGGCCGGGATGGACCTGCCGCTGCGGGCCGTGCGCGGACAGATCGCGAGCGCCGTGGACCTCGTGGTGCACGTCAAGCGGTACGAACGGACCAAGCGCCGGGTGGTGACTGAGATTGTGAGCCTGGAGGGGCTGGACGGTGACGCGGAGTACGCGCTGGCGCCGCTCTTCGAGATGCGGGGCGACCCGGCCACGACAGGTCAGCTCGAGCCGGTGGACGGCGGCCGGGCTTTGACCAGCCGCGTGGTGCGCAAGCTTGAAGAGCGCGGCGAGGAGGAGGTGGTGCGGCGATGCTGGGCGATGTAGCGGTGTTGTTGGTGGCCGTGGGCGGCGCGCTGGGTGGGATGGCCCTGGCCCGCAGCCTGGGCCTGGGCGAGTCGGTCACCGTGGCCGGCTTGCTGCGTTGGCGGGCCGGTGGCGATCGGCGGGCGGCGCGGCGCGCGAACGAGGCCGGGGCTGACTGGCGCGCAGGGTTGGCCGGGCTGGGTTTCGGACTTTTGGGCGGCCAGGCGGTGTTCGGACCGCAGCCGGTCCCATTGGCCGGCTGCGCGATCGGCGGGCTGCTGGCGTTCCCCCGGGTTTGGCGCGGCGTGGTGGCGGACCGGGCGCGCGGCGCGCTGCGGCGGCAGATGCCCGAGGTGCTGGCTACCCTGGCGGCTGCCTTGCGAGCCGGGCGGAACTTGGCCCAGGCGGTGGAGGAGGCCGCCGCGCGCGCGCCTCGTCCGGCTGACGGGCTGATGCGCGGGGTGTGGGAGCGGCTGGACAAGGGTGAGGATGCCGAAGGGGCGTTCCGTTGGCTGCACGAGCGGACGGGGCTGGACGAGACGGCGGCCATGGCCGCGGTGGCGGCGACCATGGCGCGGACGGGTGGGGACATGGCCCGGGCGTTCGACGACATCGCGGACCAGTCCCGGGGCCGAGAGACGGCGCGGGCCGAGGCCCGGGCGGAGCTGGCCGAACAGACGGCGCTCTTGTACATCTTCGCTTCGTACCCGGCGGTTCTGTACATGCAGCTGCGGAACTCCGATCCCGGCTACTTCACGCCGGTGACGCAGACGGTCCTCGGCCAATTGGACGTGCTGGCCATGGTTGCCGGGTTGCCCTTGGCGGGTTTGGCCCTGGGGGTCTGGTGGGTGAAAGGGGCGATGAGGTGATGGCGATTGCCTGGGCTTCTGTGGCCGGGCCGGTCCTCGTCGGGCTGGGCTGCGGGCTGTTCGCCTGGGCTGCGCTCGCCGGGCGGCTGGGCCGGCGGCCGACGATCCGGGATCTGGTACGCGCGCGGGACTGGCGGCGCGGGACGGAAAGGCTGCAGGACGCCCTCTACCGGGTGTTCCCGCCGGAGCGGGCGGCCGAGCGGCTGGCCCGGGCCGGCTGGAGCTTATCCCCCTTGGCGTGGGCGGGGCTGCGCGTGGCGGCCTTGGGCGGGCTCCCGTGCCTGGGGCTGGCGGCGGGGCTGCCGCCTGCTTTGGCGTTGGCGGGCGGGATGGCGGCCGGTTGGTTCGGCCCGGAGTGGGTCCTGGACCAGTTCATCGACGACGTGCGGCTCAAGATCGCCGCGCGGGTCCCTGCCCTGGAGGCCCTGATCGCCACGGTGATGACGGCCGGCGCGCCGACGGTCGCTGCGGCGGCCCAGCGCGTGTTGGACGAGCGCCACGAGTTGGACCGGCTGCTCGCCGCCGCCCTCCGCGAGGCGGACGCCGTCGGGTTGGAGGCGGCGCTGGGCCGACTCGCGGTGCGGGCGGGCGGAGAGGAGGTGCGCCGGTTCTGCGCCGTGCTGGCCCGGGCCCACAGCCTGGGCGCGGGCGGCGCGGCGGAACTGCGGGCGGAGGCGACCCAGATCCGGAGCTTCGAGGCGGAGATGATCAAGGCCAAGGTGAAGCGGCGCAAGCCGCTCCTGACGGCCGTCACGGTACTGTTCATGTTCCTGCCGGGGTTGCGCCTGATCCTGCTGCCGGCCCTCGGCGCCTTCAAGGGGGTGTTCAATATGTGAGGCGCGCCGTTGGGGCGATCAAGCCATGCCAGTACGGCGGAGAGGGGGGACGCGAGATGCTGAAGGCGTTGCTGGGGCGTTTCTGGCGGGACGAGCGCGGCGGAGCGGAGGCTGTGTGGGTGGCCCTGGTGGTAATCATCCTGCTGGTGTTCGTCTACCCGTACGTGAAGAACGCCGGCAACAGTGCCGGCCAGACGTTCAACAAGTCATCGACATGCATCCAGAACCCGCAAGCGGCCGGGTGCTGATGCGCGGCGCGTCAGGCGGGGCCGCCCCCGCCCGGGGTGCCTGACGGGACGTGTCGGGGACCGCGGGCAGGGGCGGCGGAATGTGGATGGAGGTGGTGGCTGTGTGGGAGCGGCTTAAACGGGTGTGGCGGGACGAGCGCGGAGCCTCGGAGGCGATTGCGGCGGCGATCCTGTATCCGTTGCTTATCGGGTTGGCGTTGGGGGTCCTGCAGTGGGGGATCAACCTGTCCACGGTTGGGGCGCTCGAGCAGGGGGTGCGGGAGGGTGCCCGCTACGCGGCGATCACCGGCGACTACGCCGGCGCCCGCGACCAGGTGGAGCGGATCCTCCTGAATTCCTCGCTGGCGGTGAACCCGGCCAAGTTCGACAAGAACCGGGACGTGACGATTACCTCGAGCAACGGGTATCTCACGCTGGCGGCGATCTACCGCCAGCCGAACTTCGTGCCCGGCCTGCCCAAGCTCTTCGGGCTGAACCAGGCGGACCCGGACACCTGGACGTTTACCGCGTCACCAACGTTCCGGCAGGAGCAGTGACCCGATACGCTCAGCGATTATTTCACGGAAATAATCCGAGGGGTTGGGGCAGTGGAGTGCTGTGATCCTTCTTGCAACTCGGCGTCGATTCTGGGCCGCACGCCGCTGGCGGCAAGGGCCGGTCCTGGTCTGCGGCATATCCTCCCTTCGGTCCGGTAATCCTCGCCAGGCCCTGGCGATGAATCGCCACCCTGGCCTTCGCGGCGTTCGCGGACCTGGTTTCCGCCTAAGGTTGCAAGCAGGTTTGTTTGCAAGAGGGAGATGTCAGTGAGTAGCGCCGAATTGAAGGCCGCGAAGAAGCTGGCGGAGGAGGTCCGTTGGCTCCTCGAGAAAATGGACAATGCCGGCATAACGAACCGGGATTTGCGCGGTCTGATGCCGTCGTTTGCCGGGTGGAAGATGCGCTGAAAGCGTATGATGCGGTGGCTGGAGGAAAGGCCCGACCGGCATGGGTGGGCGGTGATTATTTTTACGAAAATAATCAGATGCGAGGTGGGACAGATGGCGAGCACCGTCCAACACGAACGGCAGCGGAGTCAGATGATGGCGGTCCTAGCGGCAGTGGAATGGCGTCTGATCGACTTTGACCCGGGCAGGTACCGGACGCCGGCGGCCGCCAAAGCGCAAAGGACGCGGTTGGAGAACTGGCGCCGGCGGCTGGCCTGGATGATCAAAGCGATGGACCATGAACGGAGGGGAGACGACTCATGCGGGACGAACGCGGCTCGATCATGATCTGGGGGGCGGTCCTGCTGCCGCTTCTGTTCGTGGCCGTGGCGGTGGTCTTGGACTTCGGCTTCCAGCGCGTCCAGCGCGCCCGGCTGCAGACGGCGGCTGACGCGGCGGCTCTGGCCGGGGCGAGGGAACACGACATCTATGCCGACATCACCGTCCGCGGCCAGTACGAGGACGAACATTGCGAAACTGATGAGGACGGCAACGAATCCTGCTACCGCGAATGGCACCCCTGGAGCGGCGATGCGCGGCGGGCGCTGGCACGGGACGCAGGGACCGCTGCTCGGCGCCGCATGGATGATGCGATGGTGATGATCCCGCACACCCGGTACGTTTACCAGGGTTATACGGTGGACCGCCGCTGGGTGGAACTCCGTTCGGGCAATGGCCCGGAGGTAGCGGCCAGGGAGGCTTTCGAGGCCAACGCCGGGCGGGTGGCCGGCGTGAAGACGCCGGCCATGTCGCGGTTCGGGAAGGATTCCATGGTCGTCGACGCCCAGGCCGAACATCGGCCGTTCTTCCTGGGTCTGTTCGGCATCAAGCGGCTGGGCGAGAACG
>DYIH01000265.1 GCA_020723785.1 Thermaerobacter marianensis | reverse complement strand
TCCAGTCCTCCAAGGTGCCGGGGAGCTTGTTGGCCGCCGCCACGGCTGTCAGCCACTCCTTGACCGACATCTTATCGGTGAACTTGACGCCGGTGATCTTCTCCATCGTGGCCAATTCCTTAGTCGAAAATATAGCCACGTCACGCAGGAACACCACCACCGGCCCCCGCCCTCCGTCCGCGACATCCCAACCCGCCATCTCCTTCTCGAAGGCGCGGTTATACTCCCACACGGCCTGGCTGACGCCAGCCTGGTCCCACGGCCCCTTCGGCTTGGGCGGCGCCGGCGGTTCGGCCGGCTTGGGCGGCGTAGCCGGCACCGGGGGCATCTCGGGCGCCACCGGCGCGACCGCCACCGCCGGCGGCGCAGCCGGCGCAACAGGCGCGTCACGGCCGGCCCGGCCGAAGTAGTAGAACCACACGCCAAGGCCAGCCGCCAACACAAGCACGGCCGCCCCGAGGTTCCTGCTGCTCAACACCCTCACCGCCCCCTTCGGGTCTTCACCCAACAGATTACCAAAAACGCAGATCATCTCCTACCCGGTCCCCGCCAATGCCAGGGCCTCGCGCACGCCGGGCCGGATACCCGGTCGCCGCTTACCCGCGCCCAGGGTCGGCACGCGGATCACCCGCGGCATGTAGTCCAAGCCCACCATGAGATGGGCCATCTCCCAGCTCTCGCGGATCGAACCGGTCACCTGCAGCCAGAGGTCCGACCAGAACCAGGCGAATGCCGTAGCCACCTTTGTGACATCGACGCCGGCCAGCCCCCGCACCCCGTAGACGCACTGGACATGGCGCTCCAGGTCCTCGGCCGAGGCCGGCCGCCGGGCGACCAGCCGGAGCATCTCGTTGATCACCTGGGCCACACGCACCCGGTCGTGAGCCAGGTCCAGGTCGATGAGCACCTTGGCGTCCCGACGCTTCTGGTGCTCGTCCAGCCCGGGATCGGCAGCGATCGCCTCCAGTCGCCGCCGCAGACCGTCCCGGAGTTCATCGGCCCCCAGCAAGCCCTGCAGTTCGAGCATCTGCTCCGTCACCTGGTCCATGATCCGCTGGGCCTGATCCTTCAGCCGTTCCGCCTCCTCCAGCCGCCGGGCGGCCTCACGCTCCTTCTCACGGGCGCGGACCTTGGCTTCCTCCGCCTCGGCCCGGGCCTGATCGAGTGCACGCAGGGTTTCGTCCGGTCCTCCCGCAGCCGCCCCGCGAACCCGAGCCATCTCCTCCAGGAGGGCCGTCTTCTCGGGCGAGTCGGGCAACCGGGCTACCAGCTCCTCCATCTGCCGCAGGCGCGCCACCTCGCGCAGGAACCGCCGCGTGCATTCCCGCAGGGCCGTGGCGTCCACCACATCAGAACATTTTTGTTCCGCACCATGTTCTGGCTGTTCGGCATCATCGCGGAGAACAATTTGTTCTATCCCATATCCTGTATTCTCGGTGGTGCTATTTGCCTGCTCGGCCTTGCGGGCCTCGCGGAGGATGAACCCGACGGGGTTGTCCGTCTTGACGGCCGACTGAAACTTGCTGAAGGAGAGCCGCCGCAGGCCTTGCATGTCCATCCCGCTGTCGGCCAGCCGGGCCGGCACTTCAGTCACGTAGTCCGGCCTACCGGTCGCCCGGAGCCGGTCCAGGACGGCTTGTCCCTGCTCTCCTAACACAACCGGTAGCATGAAGGTGAAGGCCTTGCCGACGCGGAGATCGCGAGCTGCCTGCTTGGGCGCATATGTACCCCGATAGAGTCCGCCGGCCATGATCTTCCACAGATGCGGCGCGAAAGCGTCCACCTCGACCAGTGTCAGCACCCGCCACCAACTGGGCCGGGTTTTGTATTGCTCGTAGTAGTCCTGATCCATTGACTTGACCATCGCCAAGCGGGTATACGCCCAGGTCTCGTCATACTGCTGATGGACCGTCTCCGTCGGCATGGATTGGCCTCCTTCCAACGTTGGTAATCCTCTTATTGAATCGTATAGCATACTGCTGCAATTTAGTCAATATACTTTATCTGCGAATGCTTTTTATGATTTAATTAGAGCAAAGCGAGGGATGCCCCATGACCCTAGGTGAATATGTCAAGCAAAAGCGCGAACAAAAAGGACTTGGTGTGGTTGAATGCGCAAAAAGGGCAGGCTTTAATCCTGCAACGCAGTGTTACATTGAAAGCGGACGAATTGAATCGCCCTCGCCGAGGGTATTGCGAGGACTGGCCAGAGTTTTGGAGGTGGATGAAATTGACTTACTGATGAAGGCGGGC
>DYIH01000264.1 GCA_020723785.1 Thermaerobacter marianensis | reverse complement strand
CGTGAGCGTTGGGGGCTGCTTACCCCCTTCCGCCGCCCGGCCCGGCTGGCCTGTCCCGTCCACCCCGTGCCAGGCCGTTTCGCCGGTGGTGCCCGTGGTCTGCATCTCAGCCTTAGCCCCTTCGGATGGCGGACGATCCTCCGCCCGGTGCGATCCACCGGCGGGCACCATCGTCTCCACACCCTCTGCGGCATCCGTTTGCTTGCCCGCTGCCGCCGCACCCGGTTCCCTTGTCGCTCCGGCCGCGGGAGAAACCGCCCCTGTTTCAGGCCGGTCCGTCCCCGGTCCCCCGTTGGGGAAAACCCGGGCAGGTGTCGCTTCAGGCTGGGAAGGTCTTGCCGTTGCGGGTTGTTTGGGTGCGACATCCGGTTCACCGTGCAACCCCTGTCCAGGCCCACCTCCGATATCGGACGCCTGGGGCACCGAACCGGGCATCCCTGCCGCTCCGGCTATTCCGCCACCGGAAGGCACGGCGCCGGGCGCCGTTTCAACCGGGACATCAACCGGGTCGACCATCGACTGTTGACCTGCCGCCGCACCCGTTGCCGGCGTCACGCCAACCGTGCCTGCCCCGGCATCCGTCGCCGGCGCGAAGCTCATCGCTTCGGCGACCGGCGCCGTGTCAGGCGCATCCGTCACCGGCGCCACGCCTGCCGGCCCGGCTTCCAGCGGCGCAGCCGCCGTTGCGCCAGCCGGCTGGACGCCCTGCCGAGCCGCCATGTTCAAAACGGCCAGCAGCGACCCGGCCCAGGCCTGGTCGGCACCCTGGTAGGCGCCGCCCGCCTCGGCCTCCGCCTCGGCTTGTGCGGCCCCCGATCCCTTCTCGGAACCGGTTGCCCCCCGCTCTGCCACAACAGCGGTTTCCGCAGCGCCGGTCTCCCTGAACAGCGATGCCAGCAGCCGCTGGAAACCGTCCCCTTGGGGCGCCTCGTCCGGGAGCCCGGGTTTGGCGGCCGCCTCCGTGCCGCCCGTGGATACACCGCCTGCCGCAGCTCCGCCGGGAACGACCAGCGACATCGCCATATTCATCGCGTCACCCCCTTTCCGTTGAGCCGTCGTCTATGATCACGCCGGCTTGCACCGGCAGGATCACGCGTCGTGGTCTTCTCGCGCCGCCCCGTGGTACGGCGACCCGTTGTCCCCGCGCGCGTACCGGCCCGCGGCCAGGTCGTCGAGAATCTTGCGCTCCTCGCGTTCCGTCTCGGCCTGGTACACTTTCCAGGCCCGGCTCCGCAGGACTTCCAGCGCCTTCTGCTCGCGGCGCCGTTCCAGCAACTCCTCGCGGCGGGCCTCGGTCTCCGTCCGCCGCCGGGACAGTTCGCCGGCGAGCCGGGCCTCCTCGGCCTTCAGGCCGGCCAGGTACCGGGCGTACACCGCCCACTCCCAGGGCGCCATCCCCTGTGACTGGCGGGCGGCCAGGTCGGTCAGGCGCCGACGCCGCAGTTCCTGTGCCCCGGCCAGCCGCCGGGCCGCCTCCCGCTCGCGGGCCATGGCCGCCGCCAAGTCGGCCGTCCGGGCCTTGACCACCCGGCCGCTCACGTCCAGCACCCGCTGCAACCGGAACCGGAAAGGCCGCACCCGCTACTCCTCCCTGCCGGCCACGGCCAGGAGCTCCCGCCTGGTCCGGTCGAACGGCCACACCTCGCCGGGTTCCTGCTGCAGGAACCGGGTCATCGGCTCGATCAGGGCGCGCGCCCGGTCGATGGCCGGGTTGGCCCCGTCCCGGTAGGCCCCGATGTTGATCAGGTCCTCGGCCTCCCGGTAGACGGCCAGGTGGCGGCGGAAGGCCACCGCCGCCGCCCGATGCTCCGGGTCGACGACGTCGTCCATCAGCCGGCTGACGCTCTGCAGCACGTCGATGGACGGGAAGTGCCCCCGCGCCGCCAGGTCGCGGGAGAGGACCACGTGCCCGTCAAGGATGCCGCGCACCGCGTCGGCGATGGGCTCATTCATGTCATCGCCATCCACGAGCACGGTGTAAAACCCGGTGATGCTCCCCCGGGCCGCCATGCCCGCCCGTTCCAGGAGCCGCGGCAAGAGGGCGAACACCGACGGCGGGTAGCCCCGGGTCGCCGGCGGCTCCCCGGCGGCCAGTCCCACCTCGCGCTGGGCCATGGCGAAACGCGTCACCGAATCCATCAACAGCAGGACATCGGCGCCCTGGTCGCGGAAGAACTCGGCCACGGCGGTGGCGATGAAGGCCGCCTTCAGCCGCACCAAGGCCGGCTGCTCGGAGGTGGCCGCCACCACCACGGAACGCTCCAGCGCCTCCCGGC
>DYIH01000263.1 GCA_020723785.1 Thermaerobacter marianensis | reverse complement strand
GGCTACGGTCTTCCACTAACTAAATTCAAGGCTCCAAAACCGGGGATGGCTCAGAGCGTCGGTACATTGTCCCCCCACGGGCCTTGTGCTATAATGGCGCCAGCCGAATAGCCAATTCCGGGGCCCCGGGGATCGCCGAGTCGGGGCGGGGTGGGGTGAGGCGGTTGTTCCGGATGGCCGAGATCTTCAGGCAGATCTTCGAGAGCACCGGCTCCGTCGTGGCGTACCTGCTCTATAAGCGTTGCTCGCTTCTGTAGCCCGGCGCACAAGTTGCCTCAAGCGCCTTCTCCCGTCGGTGGGGTGAGGCTTTTTTTATGATGGTGGGAGCGCCGGTCATTCCTGGTGCCGCCCAATATCTGCCTGAGCGCAAAGGGGTGCCCTGACGCTGAAACAGCAACTGGAGGAATTGCAACGGCATGGGGAGGAGGCCATCGCCGCCGCCGGCTCGGCCGCTGAGCTGGAGGATGTGCGGGTGCGCTTCCTGGGCAAGAAGGGTCTGCTCACCGGCATCCTCCGGGGCATGGGCGCCCTGCCCCCGGAGGAACGGCCCCTGGCCGGCCAGTGGGCCAACGCCGTCCGCGACCGCCTGAACGCCCTGCTGGCCGAGCGCGAGGCGGCACTGGTGGCCCGGGAGACTGAATCGCGGCTGGCCGCCGAGGCCCTCGACGTCACCCTCCCCGGTCGACGCCCGCCGTTGGGCCACCGTCATCCCCTGCGGGTGGTCTGGACGGAGGTTGAGGCTATCTTCCGCGGTATGGGCTACGAGGTCTTCGAGGGTCCGGAGATCGAGTACGACTACTACAACTTCGAGACGCTGAACATCCCCAAGGGGCACCCGGCCCGCGACATGCAGGATTCGTTTTACGTCACCGACGAGATCCTGTTGCGCACTCACACCTCGCCGTCCCAGATTCGCTTCATGCGCCAGCGCGCGCCGCGGCTGCCCGTGCGGATGATAGCGCCCGGCCGAGTCTACCGGCGGGACGACGACGCCACCCACTCGCCCATGTTCCACCAGGTCGAGGGCCTGCTGGTCGACGCCGGGGTGACCTTCGGCGACCTCAAGGGCACGCTCCTGTCCTTCGCCCGCCAGATGTACGGGG
Source organism: Thermaerobacter marianensis (assembly GCA_020723785.1). GTDB lineage: Bacteria > Bacillota > Sulfobacillia > DYIH01 > DYIH01 > DYIH01. Next base: position 1,188 of record DYIH01000263.1, on the reverse strand, counting down.
AAGGAGCCCAGATCCGCCTGCGGCCCAGCTACTTCCCCTTCACCGAACCGAGCGCCGAGGTGGACGTCTCCTGCGCCATCTGCGGGGGCTCGGGCCGGCTGGTGGAGGCGGAGCTGTCGGGGGCTCCGGCTGGCGGGTTGCCGTGCCGCACCTGCAAGGGCACCGGCTGGCTGGAGGTCCTCGGCGCGGGTATGGTCCACCCGGTGGTGCTGAAGAACGGCGGCTACGACCCCGAGCGGGTGACCGGCTTCGCCTTCGGCATGGGCATCGAGCGGCTGGCCATGCTCAAGTACGGGATCGACGACCTGCGCCTGTTCTTCCAGAACGACCTCCGCTTCATCAGCCAGTTTTAATCGGGGGTCCCCGCCGAATCCCGATCCGGCGGGGTAACCTGACCGGGAAGAGGGAAAGAGATGCGCGTTTCGGTGCAATGGCTGAAGGAGTACGTGGATTTCGACCTGTCCCCGGAGAAACTGGCCGAGCGGCTGACGCTGCAGGGCCTGGCCGTGGACGAGGTGAGCCGGCCCGGCGGCGATTTTACGGGGGTTGTCGTCGGCAAGGTGCTGGAAGCGGTGCCGCACCCCAATGCCGACCGGTTGCGGGTCTGCCGCGTCGACGTGGGCCGGGCGGCCGGTGACGGCGGCGCGGCGGGCAACGGGCGCGGCCACGGCGACAGCATCCGGCAGATCGTCTGCGGTGCGCCCAACGTGGCCGCCGGGCAGACGGTGCCGGTGGCCATGCCGGGCGCGCGGCTCCAAGGCGGCCTCCGGATCGAGGAGCGTCCCCTACGGGGGGTCGTTTCCCAGGGGATGATCTGCTCGGCCCGGGAGCTGGGACTGGAGGACCCCGGCGGCGCCGGGATCATGGTGCTGCCGGACGACTGGCCCGCGGGCGCCGACTTCAGGGCGGCCGCCGGGCTGGACGACGCCGTCCTCGTCCTCGACCTGACCCCCAATTACGCCGCCCACTGCCAGTCGATGCTGGGGGTGGCCCGCGAGGTGGCCGCCCTGCTGGACCGTCCGGTGCGCCTGCCGGAAGTGCGCCTGGCCGAGGCGCCCGAGCCCGCCGCCCGGGCGGTGGAGGTGCGCATCGACGCACCCGACCTGTGCTCCCGCTATATCGCCCGGGTCATCCGGGGGGTGCGCGTCGGCCCCTCGCCGGCCTGGCTGCAAAGGCGGCTGGAGGCGG
>DYIH01000262.1 GCA_020723785.1 Thermaerobacter marianensis | reverse complement strand
TCCTTGGCTACGGTCTTCCACTAAATTCAAGGCTCCAAAACCGGGGATGGCTCAGTCCGACACACCCAGGCGGAGCAACGCCCAAGTGCGTCAGGACGCGATTCTGATCTCGGAACCGGTTTCCGGTTTTTTGACCACCTCGATATGGGTTGGAAAGCGGTCCTTCAATTCCGGGTGATGGGTGATGATGATTATTTTTTCGAACTCCCTCGCCAGGTCGTTGAGGGCCTCCACCAGCCGCTCGATGCCGGCGGCGTCCTGGGTGCCGAACCCCTCGTCGATGACCATCATCCTCAGGCGTGCCCCCGCCCGCTTGGCCAGGAGCTTGGACAGGCCGACGCGCAGGGCGAGGTCGACGCGGAATTTCTCGCCGCCGCTGAACATTTCGTACCTGCGCGTCCCCATCTCGTCGGCGATGGCGATGTCCAGCGTCTCGGTGACGCCGCCGCCGCGGGTCTCTCCCTGGGTGATGAGGGCGACGTGGAGCCGCCCTTCCGTCCAGCGGGCCAACAGGTCATTGGCCTCCTGCTCCAATTCGGGGATGGCGTTCTCGATGATCAGCGCCTGGATCCCCTTCTTGCCGTAGGCCTGAGCCAGCTCGCTCCAATAGGCCTGTTCCCGGGCGCAGGCGTCCCGTTCCACCTCTTTTTCACGCCGTTTGCGCGCGGCCGCCTCCAGGGCCTCCAGGCGCGCCCGGGTGGCGGCCTGCCGGGCGAGGAGTTCCTTTTCCTGCGCTTCCAGTGCCGCGACCTGTTCACGGGCGGCGGCCAGTTCCTCCAAGGCGCCTTCCAGCCCCCTGGCTTCGGCGGCCAGGGCGTCCAGGAGCGCCGCCTCGGCGGCCGCCGCTTCCCGGCGGGCGGCGATCTGCCGGTGATAGCCGGCGACGATTTCCCGGTCCTTGGCCAGCGATTGCCGGGCCAGCCCGAGCCGGTTCATGCGGTCCTGGAACGGGCGCAAGGTTTCTTCCCGTTTCAGGGCCGCCCGGTGGGCCGCCGCGTCGTAACCAAGAGCGGCGAGCCCGGCCTCGGCCTCGGCCAGTTCCCGCCGCGCCGCATCGGCGAAACGCCCCTCGGCCAGGGCGGCGGCCAGGGAGTCCGCCTGGCCGAGCAGTGCGGCCCGGTGCCTGGCCGCCTCCTCCGCCTCGGCGACGTCGCGTTCGGCGTTGGCCCGTTCGGCCGCCAGGCGCGCCTCTCCGGCCAGTTCCCTCTGGACGCCCGTCAGTTCCTGTTGCAGCCGTTCCCATTCCGCCTCGGCCGCGGCCAATGCCCGCTGCATCTCCTCGATGTCCGCGGCCGCCGCCGTACCCTCATCCTTGATCTGCGCCAGCAGCGCCACCCGCCGGCCGTCGTCCAGGGGTGAGCGGCAAACGGGACAACAGGCGGCGCCTGCCGCCTCCCGCACTTGCCGGTAGCGTTCGCGCAGGTCGTCGCGGTCCTTCTGCCGGCGGGCCAAAGCGGCTTTCAGGCGGGCGATCTCCTGTTGCCGTTCGTTCAAGCCGGCCTCGATCCGCTCCCTCCCGGCCCGGACGGCCTCCAACCCGGCCAACGCCCGGCCCAGCTCATCCAAACGGCGCCGGGCGGCGTCACCCCTCTCCGCCCGCACCTGTTCCAGCGCCGCCTCGCGGCGCAGGCGTTCGATTTCGGCTTCGATGCGGCGCGCCTCTCCCTCGACGGCGCCCGCCGCCCGCTCCCGCCGGGCGGAAAGGACGTAGAAACGCTGGGCTTGGGCGGCCAGCGCCTCGGTCAGCCGCCGGGCGGCTTCCCATTCGGCGAAGCCGGCCTCGATGGCCGGCGCCTCGGCGATGACGGCCGCCTCCTCGGCCATGCGCGCCTCCACCTTTCGCGCCATGGCCTCCAGTTCGCCGATCTCCCGCTCCGCCGCCTCCCTGCGCCGGCCCAAATCCTCGGCCCGTGCCCGCACGGTCTCCAATCGGTTTTTCCGGGCCTCGCAAGCGGCGGCCGCCTCCCGCGCCGCGGCCAGGGCACGACCCACCGCAGCCAGGGAGCCGGCCACTTCGGCCAACTCCCCCTCCACCGCCGGGATCTCGGACGTCTGCGCGGCCAGGTCGGCGATTTCCCGGTCCAAACGCTCCACCTGCCGAGCGAATTCGAGGGCCCGCTCGCGGCAGAGGGCCTCCCGCTCCTCGTACGCCGAAAGGCCCAGGACCTCGGCCAGGATCTCCTTGCGCTCCCCGGGCCGGGCGACGGTGAAGGCGTCCGCCCTGCCCTGCAGGACGAAGGCGCTGTGGACGAAGGTCGCATAGTCCAGGCGCAGTGCCCGGTTGATGCGCTCCTGGGTGTCCTGGATGCGCTCGGCCGTCAACGGCCGC
>DYIH01000261.1 GCA_020723785.1 Thermaerobacter marianensis | reverse complement strand
GAGGGGGCGCGGGCGGTTTCGGTGGCCGGCGGCGCGGCGGAGGCCGCGGGGCGCCCGCCCGCAGGGGCCGCGGGGTCTGCATCGGCCACCCCCGACGAGGGCGCGGAGCGGGCGATCCTGGTCACCGTCGCCGACCGGGACAAGGCAGAGGCCCTGGGCATCGTCCGGGAATTCGCCAGGCTGGGCTTCCGGATCCACGCCACGGCGGGCACGGCCCGCTTCCTCGGCGAACACGGCATCACCGCCGAGCCGGTGGAGAAGATCGAGGCCCCGTCGCCCAACATCCTGGACCTCATCCACGAGGGCGGGGTGGACTTCGTCCTGAACACCCTGACCGGCGGGCGGGGCGCCGAGCGCGACGGCTTCGCCATCCGCCGCGCCGCAGTGGAGCACGGCATCCCCTGCATCACGTCCCTGGACACCGCCCGCGCCCTGGCCGAGGTGCTGGCCGCCGGGCTGGCCGGCCGCGAGCTGCCGGTGCTGGCGGTGCAGGAGTACGCGCCGGCGGGGGCGGTGGGGAGGTAGGTGAACGGATCATGGCCCGCCCGGAGGGTTATCTGTCCTGATCGCATGACATCGCCGTTCCCGGCGACGCGTTTTTCCAAGACGGCAAGGCCTACGTGACGTCGTGGCGGGCTGGGGCTACCGACTTTTCGCCCTTTTCCCGGTTGATGCTGCTCGACTTACAGTGAGGGTATGGCGTCCCTGGCCAAGGCCCGGCACGGACCACATTTCCTATCCCCTCAAGGAGGAACGGGCCTTCCGCTGTCGAATGAATGGCGAGAGGTTGTCGCAAGCATCCGGCTTCAGCCACGGAATCAGGCGGCCGCGGGTGGCCTGGAACGTGGCCATCCAACCTGCGAAACAACCGTTGTGGCTTTTCCCTTCGGCTTGGTGCCCCTGAGCCTGATGGTTTGCTCGTGCGTTCACCTGGAATTCCCGGCATGGGAACGGTCGAAATTTGAGATGAGGAGGGGGTGGGGATCATCGACCAAGAATTGCGCGACTACCTGGAACAGCGCTTCAGCCGCATGGAAGCGGAGATCGGATCCCTGCGAACCGAGGTCGGCGGCCTTGGGGAGCGGTTGGGACGGGTCGAGGCGGAGGTCGGCGGCCTGCGTGCGGAGGTCGGCACCCTGCGGGCCGAGAGCGCCCGGTTGGGCGTGTTGTTGGATTCGGTCAACGAGCAGGTGCGCATGGTGGCGGAGGGCCATTCGATCCTGTACGGGGCCATCGACCGGCAGTATGAGGAGGTGCGGGCCGAGCTGCGGGACGTCCGGGGCTTGCTGAAGCTGTGGAACGACCTGGTGACCCGTCGGCTGGGCGACCTGGAGTTCCGCATTCGTGAAAAGGTCGGTCCCTTTTGATCCTCACCATCCCCGCACCCAGGTAAGCCCCTCGATCGCCAGGAAGCGAATGAAGGAGTGAACGGCGGTGAGTGTGCCGAAAGAGGACTTGCATCGCCTGGTGGATCGTCTGCCGGAACAGGCCACCGACATGGCCCGCGATTTTCTCCTATGGTTGGCCGAGCGGGAGCAGCCGGGTTCCCAAAAGGTTGCCAAGAAGACGAATAAAAAGGATCGATAGCTGGGGATGAGCCTCTACCGCCTGGCCGGGCAGAGATAAAGACTTCGTCTCCGCTCCTCCACGCTTCAGCCCCGCTGATATTGCGGGATTGCTCAAGGGGTTCACAACTGCTGACGAGTTCATAGAAATACAGCCCAATATATGATATACTGTTCCCATGAAACTATCGGACTGGGCACGCGCCAACGGCATTTCATACAAGACGGCCTGGCTATGGTGGAAGCGTGGCAAGCTCCCCGTGCCCGCCCGTCAGACACCCACGGGCACCATCCTGGTGGAGATACCCGATCAGAAGGAATCGGGAGCGGTGCTTTACGCTCGGGTCTCCTCGGTGGATCAGAGATCCGACCTCGACCGGCAGGTGGCCCGGCTCGCGGCGTTCGCCGCGGAGAAGGGGATCAAGGTAGCAAAAGTAGTATCCGAGATCGGGAGCGGGCTGAACGGCCACCGCAAGGGACTGCTCTCGGTGTTGCGTTCGCCCGAGTACGGGGCCGTCATCGTCGAGCACCGTGACAGGCTGGCGCGGTTCGGTACGGAATATATCGAGGCCGCGCTGGCCGCCTCCGGGCGCAGGCTCATCGTGGTCGACCCGGACGAAATGATGGACGACCTCGTCCAGGACATGATCGACGTGCTGACCGGCTTCTGCGCCCGGCTGTACGGCCGCCGTTCGGCGAGGAACCGCGCGGAGCGCGCCATGAACGCGCTGCGGGAATCCGAATAACGGGAAAGGAGGTGGCGTTCGGTGCAGGCGACA
>DYIH01000260.1:1668-2386 GCA_020723785.1 Thermaerobacter marianensis | reverse complement strand
CGGATAAGTACGTCGGAGACATCAAGGAATGGAACGTGGTCGGCAGGCTGGTCGGGGTGCAGGTGCCGCCGCCGTTCCCGCCGGCCGTGTTCACTGTCGCCCCGCTCCTCATCGCCGGGTTTGCCATGCTGGCCGTCATCGCCGCCTTCCGCGAGCGCTGGCGCAAGCCGGCCGCCGCCGCGCCCTGGGTCTTCCTGGTCGGGGCTGCCGCTTACCTGCAATATATCCTGTACCGGTACGGCCACAACCTCGACCCGGAGCGGCCCCTGCGCTACATCAAGGAATTCACCCCGCCGGTGATCGGCATCGTCACCGTGGGCAAGATCCGCACCTTCCACGTACCCGACGTGGGGTCGGTCCTGTTCGTCGCGGCGGCTGTATTGATCCTGGTTGCGGCAAGGACGAAGATGAAGGTGGCCAAAGATGCCGGCGCGAGTTAGGATCGCTCTGGGCCTGCTGATCGTGGTGGGATTGGTGCTGTACGCCTACGGGCCCGGTTCGCGCTTGCGGGCCGGCGGGGAAGGCGGCGTGATCAGCGCCAACGACGCCGGCCGGCACCTCCGCCACGGTTCCAATATCTACTTCAACGTCAGCTACGCCTCGGAGGCATACCTGAAGAAGCTGGGCGAATGGGACGGCGCCCAGCCCAGGCTGAAGAGCGCCCAGCCCTTCGTGATAACCGCCAACACGCACGTGGGGAATATCGGCCCGGTGTCCC
>DYIH01000260.1:455-1658 GCA_020723785.1 Thermaerobacter marianensis | reverse complement strand
GGGTCTTCCTGTGGGAGAATGGGGTCAAGTCCCCCGCCGTCGTCAAGAAGCTGACCGGGACGACACACCACAACACGTACCTGGCCTTCTTCCCGCGGTACGACATGCGTGGCCAGCCGCTCTTCGAAAAGAAAAGCGGCTCCTTTAGCGTGCTCATCACGGGGGTGGATGTGCCCGAGCGAACTTTTACCTTCAATTACCCGCTGCCGCGGAGCAGCGCCTTCGGGCAACTGCCCCAGCTCCTCATGCTGCTGGGCAGCGCGCTGGTGGCCCTGCTGGTCGCCTGCACCCCCTGCCTGACCGGTTCGATGTCGGTCGGTGCCCTGACCATGGGCGTCTCCAGGGGGAACGACCCGGAATCCGCGGCCAGTGCCCGCAAACGGGTGCTGAAGACCACTCTGTCGTTCCTGGCGACCATGGTCGGCGCCTACTGGCTGATCGCCCTGGCGTCCAGCGTTTTCGGCCTGCGGGCGGAGGACCTGCGGGTCTCGGAGATGATCGGAGGGGCGATCCTGATGCTGATCGGCCTCGGCTTCCTATGGACGTGGATCCGCCCCCGGCTCGTCCGGGTTCCTGCCGGGGACGGTGACGGCGCCCTGTCCGCCGGGCAGTCCTCCGCGGTGGGGGCCTCCCTGGCCATGGTCTGTTCCGTTGCCGGCGCCCCGACGCTGAGCGCGGCGGTCATTGTTCCCCTGCTGGTGTACGCGGGGATCAACGACTGGTACTGGAGCGGCCTGATCCTGTTGGTTTACCTGGTGGTCATGGCGATCCCCTTCTTCCTGATCGCCACCGGCCTGGGGGAGCACCTGGCCAGGGCTTCCATCCGCTGGCGGCAGGGCCTGCTGGTGGTAAACGCCTTTCTCCTGGTCGGCCTGGGGCTCTTGCTCCTGTTCAGCCAGGAAACGGTCGCGGACGTTATTTCGGCTCCCGTCCGCTTTATGCTGAGAGGCATTTAATACATAATACATTGCGACGGAAAGGGCTGGCGCAGCCCGCAATGTGTAAACATTGCGGTGGAAAGGTGGAAAGGTGGAGAAGTGGAATTTCCACCTCCCACGCAAGAGGGTATCGCCTCGGGCATTTTTCTAAGCAAAGCAGGCGAGGAGAGATGTAGATGGCGGGAAATGCAGCCCAACTCACGCCCGATACGGGTGTCGGCAAGACCATCGACGCCGGGGGCGGTTCGGCCTATCTCGTTTACCT
>DYIH01000260.1:0-445 GCA_020723785.1 Thermaerobacter marianensis | reverse complement strand
TACCTGGCGGGATTTCTTGCTTCCCTGGCCCTGCTGTTCGTGGCCCTCATGGACGTTCGCCGGGGCTTCCTGACCAAGGACTACATTCTCGAGAACACGTGGATCAACTACAACCACTACCAGCCGCTGATGCTGGTCGCGGCTTTGGGCGGGCTCCTGGTTTTTTACCGTTTCCTCAAAACGAGCGAGCTCACGGGAAAGGTCGGGGAGGAACGGGCCGGGACGTTGGCCAGGATCACCGCGTACGGCATCTTCGCCATCCTGACGACAACCCTGGTTTTTATCTATCGCGGCATCGCCATGTACGGAATCATGGAAGCCGGGAAGATGTCCATCCCGGCCCTGGGCCTGAGCCCGGCGCAGCTGCCCGGGACCAAGGAACTCCTGCCGCTGGCCGCCACCCCCTACCTCCTGAAGCCGCTGGCGGTGGCCGTGAACTACATGT
>DYIH01000259.1 GCA_020723785.1 Thermaerobacter marianensis | reverse complement strand
TTCTGGGGCGGCGGCCCCCCCTTCGGCCTCCGGTCCGGTTTGTGCGACAGGCTCATAAGACCCTTGTAAAACAAGGTTTTTGAGAAGTGAAGTACTTCACCACCCATGGCGGCGGGGGGCTACCCCCCAAGAAGGGGGATGTTACCATAATCGTCCTGTCGCACAACCTGCCGCCCAGCCTGCGCGACTCCTGCCGACCTGATACAGGTCATTGTCAGCGGACGAAAATCGCTGTAAGGTATAGATATGGAACAATTTGTTCATTCCGAACGCCGGGGCGCCGTGGCCCTGCTGACCATCGACCGGCCGGAGGCACTGAACGCCCTGAACGAAACGGTCCTGGAGCAGCTGGACGCAGCGATACGCGCCGCGGGGGCCGATCCCGAGGTGGGGGCCCTGGTGATCACCGGTGCGGGCGACCGGGCCTTCGTGGCGGGGGCCGACGTGACCCGCTTCCGGGACATGAATCCTCAGGAGGCCCGGCGGTTTGCCCGGTTCGGCCAGGCTGTCTTCAACCGTATCGAGGAATTGCCCAAGCCGGTGATCGCGGCGGTCAACGGCTACGCCCTGGGCGGCGGTTGCGAACTCGCCCTGGCCTGCGACCTGCGTCTGGCATCGGACCGCGCCCGCTTCGGCCAACCGGAGATCAACCTGGGGTTGGTGCCCGGGTGGGGCGGCACGCAGCGGCTCGCCCGCCTGGTGGGCGCCGGACGGGCCAAGGAACTGATTTTCACCGGCGAGTGGATCGACGCTGCCGAGGCTCTGCGCATCGGACTGGCCAACGCCGTTCACCCGGCCGGCGAATTGCTTCCGCGGGCGTTGGACTTGGCCGGCCGGCTGGCGGCCAAGGCGCGGCTCACCCTGGGGCTGGCCAAGGAGGCCGTCAACCAGGGCGCGCGGTCCGGGTTGACCGTCGGCCTGGCTTACGAGGCCGAGCTGTTTTCCCTGGCCTTCGCCACCGCGGACCAGAAGGAGGGGGTGGCCGCTTTTCTGGAGAAGAGGGTGCCCCGCTTCCAGGGACGTTAGGGCGGATTCGCGGCACCACAGTTGCCACCCCCATCGCGTTGCAAAGAAATCGGTCCCATTCTGCAGCCGTCTCCTCCAACGTCCCGAAGGCGAAATATTTTTGCAGGAATTTTGTAGCCGGGGGTATAATGGGACACCCGCCGTATCGAAAAATATGATTGAGGGAGTGCGTCTCAAAGGGGTGAAGCCGGTTGATCGACAGAGCTTCCACGCCGGCACGGGACACCGGAAGCCGCAGGGCGGGTCCCGCCAAGGTCACCGATCTCTTGGAATACAAGCGTGCCCGTGAGCGCGCGCGGCGGGAACGGGAGCGGCGGCGCACACGCTGGGTACAAACGGCCCGCCGCCAGGCGGGGGTCTTGCGACGCAACGGTTGGCGGCCGTTACCCGACCTGCGGGCCTCCTGGGGATGGTTGGCCGCACTCTTCCTCGTTGCGGTCCTGTTCGAAATCATGCGTTGGGTTCTGACCGAGATGTGACCGTCCGCCGAACACCAAGGCACCCCCGATGTTTCGTCCCTATCCTTGCTTGACGTTTTCCAGCCGCTTGATTAATATACTACTCGGGTGTTAGCACTCAATGCCGTCGAGTGCTAATAGCTCCTCACTTCACTCTCCATCAAATCTATTGTAAGGAGGGATTGCAGGCATGAGCGTGCAGACGGCGGCAAAGGTCAACATCAAGCCCCTGGGCGACCGGGTCGTGGTGCGGGTCATCGAGCAGGAGGAAAAGACCCGGGGCGGCATCGTCCTGCCCGACACGGCCAAGGAGAAGCCCCAGCAGGGCGAGGTGCTGGCCGTCGGGTCCGGCGCCATACTGGAGAACGGCGAGCGGCGCCCCCTGGAGGTCAAGGCGGGGGATCGCATCATCTTCTCCAAGTACGCCGGCACCGAGGTCAAGCTGGACGGCGAAGAGGTGCTCATCCTCAGCGAGCGCGACATCCTGGCCATCGTCCAGGCCTAGGGAGCGCCGCGGCCACCCTGTCGACAGTGGCTCGTAACCCATCATCCAAAGGAGGCGAAGAAACCTTATGGCCAAGCAGATCATCTTTGACGAGGAGGCCAGGCGCGCCCTGGAGCGCGGCATCAACGCCTGTGCCAACACCGTCAAGGTGACCCTCGGCCCCAAGGGCCGCAATGTGGTCCTCGAAAAGAAGTTCGGGGCACCGAACGTGACCAACGACGGCGTGACCATCGCCCGCGACATCGAATTGAAGGATCCTTTCGAGAACATGGGCGCCCAGATGGTGAAGGAGGCGGCCAGCAAGACCAACGACGTGGCCGGTGACGGCACCACCACCGCTGCTCTCCTGACCCAGGCCATCGTCCGCGAGGGGCTGAAGATGGTCGCTGCCGGCTCCAAC
>DYIH01000258.1 GCA_020723785.1 Thermaerobacter marianensis | reverse complement strand
CCTGGCCCGGTCCGACCACGGCCAGGTTCGGCTGCGCTGCGGGCGCCGGCTGTTTGAGATCCACGCGGCGGATCTCCACCCCCACCACGTCGGTAACGGCGGCGATCGTGCTGCGCAGGGTTTCCCGAGGAGCATTCGTCAGGAGGTAAAGGGTGGGGCGGGCGCCGACCTTCTCCGCCTCGATCTCGTCCAGCGTCGGTTGGCTGGCGACGATCTCACCGTGCTCGCTGAGGGCCAAGTATATCTGATAGGCGCGGACGGACGGCATGATGCTGTCCGCCGCCAGGGCGACGTCCACCTGCAGGGGCACGAGGTCCTCACCGGCCCCCGCCTGGAGGCGCTTCAGGATCTCCGCGCTCAGGCCCGGCAAGGCGCCGGCCCCGCCGGCCCCGCCGGCCGCAGCGCCGGACGCCGGCTCCCCGGCGGCGGCGCGCCGCAGCTCGTCAAGGATCACCGTGAGATCCAACGCCGAGTCCCGTCCGTCGACCAGAGCGGCCTTCAGCAGGCGCAGCGCGTCCAGGCCGCGGAAGAGGGCGTCCATCACCTGGCGCGACGGGCCGATCTCCCCTTTGCGCATCCGGTCGAGCACGTTCTCCATGGCGTGGGTCAGGGCGGTCATCTGCTGATGCCCGACGGCGGCGGAGGATCCCTTGACCGTGTGGGCGGCCCGGAACACGGCCCCCATCACGCCCGCGTCCGCCCCGCCTTTTTCCAATTGAAGGAACCCGCTCTCCAGGGTCTGTATCTGCTCCTCGGTCTCTTCCAGGAAGAGCTGCAACTCTTCCTCGCTCAGGTTCAACACCATCGCCACGACACGCTCACCCCTTGCCCTGCTCCAACAATCCAGCCAGGTCCAGGAGCAGCACGAGGCTCCCGTCCTCCAGCCTGGCCACGCCGCGGACCGCTTCCCGCTTCTCGCCGCCCAGATAGTCGCCTTCCACCGCTTCCAGCCGGAGCCGCCGCACGGCCAGCACCCCGTCCACCAGGAGGCCGACCGTTTCGCCACCCCACTCGACGACCACCACCCGGCTCTCCGCATCCGGTTCCTCGGCCTCGGGAAGACCGATCTTGCGATGCGTGCCGACCACGGGAACCACGTTGCCCCGAAGGTTGATGATGCCCTCCACGCCCCCCTCCGCCCGGGGCACCGGCGTCAGGTTCGGCACCGGCACCACCTCGCGGACCTCGCCGACGGGCACGCCGTAGAGTTCCCCGGCGAGGCGGAAGACGACGTACTGTTCGACATACTGTTCCAGGTTGAGCATGATCGTCACCCCGCGTTGATTTCCCACGAACCTGGATTCCTCCGAACTCATTCGGGGGATGACGTCACGAAGCCATCAGGTCGGTCATATCCTGGACCTCCTCCCGCGACAACACACGGGTGAGGTCCAGGAGCACGATCAGGCGGCCTTTCAGGTTGGCCACCCCGGACAGGAAGCGCTGGGCCGGCCCCTGATACAGCGGCGGCGGCGGCTCCCAGGCCGAGTCGGCCAGGCTCAGGACCTCGGTCACCCGGTCCACCAAGAGGCCCACCACCTGCGCGTCCATCTCGACGACGATGATCACCTGCCCCTGGCTGCCGGCCTCGACCGGCGGCAGGTGAAAACGCCGGCGCAGGTCGACGACGGGGATGACCTTTCCCCGCAGGTCCATCATCCCGATCAGGTGCGGCGGGCTGTCCGGTATGGCGGCCACCTTTTCCAGGCCCCGGATTTCCCGCACCACGGCGATGTTGGAGGCAAACTCCTGGTCGCCCAACATAAAAGCCAGGTATTTCTGCTCCCTGACGCCAGCCATCCGATCCACCCCTCCATTGCACGCCACCAATAATTTCGAGAAATCTTACTTGATGGTTTAGAGCCGCTGCTTCCGGTCTTGGGGGATAGGCCCCCACCGCGCATGGGTGGTGAAGTACTTCACTTCTCAAAAACCCTTGTCTCCGTTACCGGTGCCGACGGCTGGTTGGCGACCCTTTAGCGGATTTCGAAGCGGAGGATGGCACCGGCCCCCACGCCCGTCCGGCCCAGGGTACCCGCGGGCAGTTCCAGCACCCGGACGGCGTTCCCGGCCCTGCGCGCGCGCCATGGCGGCAGGGCCGGCACGGCCGCCACCACCCTGCCGTCGCGGTCGAGGAACAGGACGTCGATGGGGAAACGCATGAAAAAGGTATGGATGGCGTTGCAGGGCTCCAGCAGCAGCCCCTCCCCCCACGCCAGACCCCGCCGCGGCAGGAGCCCCAGCAGCCGGAGCCGGAACGTATCCGCCCGCGCGATCCGGTCCCCCAGGATCGCACCCGATTCCACGCACACGACGCGCAACAGGGCGCCCACTTCCTCTTCTCGGTCATGGCGTTTCATGCACGGCACGCTGCAGCACCGGGCGAACAGCGCCCCGACGACC